>JAAYFL010000132.1 GCA_012728235.1 Synergistaceae bacterium | reverse complement strand
TTTGCCTCGGGAAACTTACTGGCTAATTATGGTTGGGATATGGTGCTTTGGGTTTCATTTGCACCATTGATTCTGGCCGTGATTGTGTTGGCATTAACGGCCGTTTTACGGCCAACCCCTTCGGTTGACCGTATTTGATGGGTTACAGAAGGGGGCTGAGTATGGCCATGGTGTTGTTGCGAAGCTGGTGGGGCAAGCTCCATGATGCTACATCGGCTTGGGTAACCGGTTTGGACTGTGCCGTATATTCATCTTGTCTGCAACGGATGGCCTGAGTCAGGCTCTTATCGTGGAACAGAATATTGTTCTCGAAGTTCAGCTCAAAACTGCGCCGGTCCATGTTGGCCGAGCCAATCAAGGTGACTTCACCGTCTACCGTTAGTGTTTTTGCGTGTAGCAGGCCACCGGTGTATTCGTGAATACGAACGCCTGCCTCCAGTAATTCTGAATAATGGCTTCGGCTGGCGGCACCCACAAACCAGCTGTCATTGCGGGCGGGAAGGATAATACTTGTTGCTACCCCTCTGCGGGCACTGCTGCAAAGCGCAGCTTGCATGAAATCATCGGGAACGTAATAAGGTGTGGTAATGACCAGTTCTTTGCGGGCGCTAAACATCAGTGTCGCGAAAAGCTCGGGGGTGGCGGAATAATGATTCTCGGGCCCTGTTCCAATGACTTGGGCAGCAAAGCCCGTTTCTGCGGGCATCATGGGGTGTTGCGCCAGTTCACGGCAATCCTCATTGGTGCATGCTAGCCAATCACTCAGGAAAAGTGCCTGGTTTTGCCGGGCAATCGGTCCTTCAAACCTAATGACGGCATCAACCCAGGGGGCGTATTTCGCTTTGATGGCAAACTCAGGATCGGCGCAGTTCTGGCTTCCACAATAAGTTATACGGTTGTCAATCACAACAATTTTGCGGTGATTGCGAACGTCAACGCGTCCTTTCAATATGCGAACCATAACGTTCCCAATAGGCTGTGCGCGAGCCAGTTGCACGCCTGCATGATGCATTGCCGTCCAGTGTTCACTGCGAATAAAATTGCGTGAACCCAGATCATCAACAATCACGCGGCAGGTAACGCCACGCCGGGCGGCCCTAATCAGGGCATCAACTACCTTGCATCCATTGTTATCGGCTAGCCAGATGTAGAAAAGAAGATGTACATGTTCCTGTGCAGCATCAATATCCAAGACCATTGTATTAATCGTGGTATTGGAATCATCCAGCAAATGGCCTCTGTTACCACCAACCGGTTTGAAGCCACTGATTGATTGGCCGATTGAAAACCCGGGTAAATTGAGGGCCGGTAGATGGGGGATTGGGGCAAGGTTGGTAATGGGAGGCAGGGCGTTTTCATGAGGCCGTTGACGAGCCTGCCCTTTGTTTGGGCGAACTTCCCCCAACATTAAATAGGTTAATGCGCCAACGTAGGGCAGGGCCATGATGAAAAGGATCCAGGCGACGCGTGAGGCCGGATCGCGATGTGGCCTGAGCAAGACGCGGACCGATAACCCTGTGATGATAAGAAGGTGGACAATCAGCCACATGAGACTACCTCATTATTAGTATGAGTGGATTAATCGCCAGACCATTGTCCGGGAGCATCAATTTTAAGTTATTGATGAAGGTTAATGTTAACGGTTATGGCAAAACAAAGGTTATGGCAAAACAAAAAGCCCAGACCGAAGTCTGGGCTTTTCTGGAATCTGGAGCGGGAAACGAGTCTCGAACTCGCGACCTCAACCTTGGCAAGGTTGCGCTCTACCAACTGAGCTATTCCCGCGTATTTAAAAAGTCATTCACTGGAGGCGCAGAGCGGAGTCGAACCGCTCTGGACGGATTTGCAATCCGCTGCATAACCGCTTTGCTACTGCGCCCTTTAGTACATGCAACTGATTGGATCGGATAATGCAATCGCTGTGGTTCAGTGCTTAAGACTTAATAAGAAAATGAGTATAGCATCATTAAAATAAAATGGAAATTTTTATAATGAAATAAGCAACAAAAATGTCATTTGAATGCAATTGTTGATGTTTTTGTTGTAATAAAGCATCTTCTTTGAGTGTTTGTATGTTTTGCATGCAAGCCCGGTGGAAATGGATGTGGGGATTATGGGGGAGGGCTTTCTTGAGGCTGTGGTTGCGCGTTGGTTTGATGTAACGTATTGTTTTATATGATTTTTTAACTACACTGAGGGTATAATTTATACGCTAGGATGTAATGGGAAGAGATAAGGTGTTGGGTCAGCTTGCAGGTAAATAAAAAAACTCACGCCTTTGGGTAATGTTAATTTTCTACAATCCAGGAGACAAGTATGGTAACCAATCACAAAGCAGCAACCCAGTCTGGTAGTCAGTTGCCGCAGAATTTGTTAAATGCAAATATGGAATTGTCCCGGCAGATGGGAAAGCTGTTCCAGGAAAACAATCAGCGCTGGAGTGAGTTCATTGCCAAGGCTTTTGGCGAGGGCCGGGGGAATATGGAAAAGTTGCTCAAAGTAAACAATGGGCAGCTACAGGGGCAAACCCTTAATGATCTGATGGATGGTTTGTCGCAATGTGCCAATTGCAATCGTGTTTTGGCACAGCAGGCGCTTGAAAACCAGAAGTTGTTCATGTCTGGAATGACTGAAATACTGCAACAGTGGCAGCAGCAGTCTAGCGCGCTGGCAGGAGATGCGAATGCCATGCCCTGGAATAATATGTTTGCCGATATGCTCAAACAGATGAGCACCGGTTTTTTGCCCTTTAATACAAATTGGCACGAAAAAGAAGAAAACAAGGTTAAATAACTGACCTGCCCGGCAGGTAGTGCCTTATTATTTAGAGCCAGCCCGGTATAGTGCGATGGGGGTATTAAAGCATTTATGCGGCAGAAACAAAAAAAGGACCGAAAGGTCCTTTTGCGCATTTACAGGTAACACCTGCAAATTAGAATTCTGGAGCGGGAAACGAGTCTCGAACTCGCGACCTCAACCTTGGCAAGGTTGCGCTCTACCAACTGAGCTATTCCCGCGTTTTTCACAATTTTCAGTGTTGTGCTGAATCAGTGAAGTTTTAAATTATAAGCAATCTTTTTTCGTTTTGCAAGCTTTTTATTTGCCTGTTTTTGAAATAAGCAAGAAGTGCTTAAGAAAGACGAAATAATAGCATTTATTTCTTTATAATGTCAAAAAAACGTTATTTGAATAGTTGAAAATATGGATTTTATACAACAGAAAGACCTAAGCTGTTTTAATACGCTGGGCTTGAAATCATTGGCGAATAATTATATAAGCCTTTGTAATAAAAAAGATTTAAGCGGTATTTCAGACTTGTTGAAGCCCGGTGTTCCCTACTTCATACTTGGGGGAGGAAGTAATGTTGTATTAAGTGAACAAATTGATCAGATTGTTGTTCATAACCAACTTAAAGGGATCAATCTTGTGCAGGAAACTGACAGTGCCTGGTTTGTAGAAGCCGCTGCTGGTGAAAATTGGCATGATTTTGTGGTTAATTGCATACAGCAAGGTTGGTATGGCCTGGAAAACCTGGCCTTAATACCTGGTACGGTGGGGGCGGCACCCGTGCAGAATATTGGTGCCTATGGTGTGGAAGTTAAAGACCGGCTCGATAGCGTGGTGGCTTATGATCCGCTGACGCAAACAGAACAGGTCTTTAATAATGAACAATGCCTTTTTGCCTACCGTGATAGTATCTTCAAGCACCAAGAGGGTAACGGCCTCATTATTACGGCAGTAAGGTTTCGTTTGCCTAAGCAATGGGTGCCGATGCTGTCTTATCCCGATCTTCAGCAATATGAAGGAGCAAAACCCCAACTGACGCCACAAGCCATTCTTGAAGCTGTCTGTGATATACGTCGTCGTAAGTTGCCCGATCCAAAGGTAACGGGTAATGCGGGCAGTTTTTTTAAAAACCCAATTGTTCCTGCGCAGCAGTATTGGCAGTTAAAGGCACAATTTCAGGACTTGGTTGCCTATGAACAGCCGGATAGCCGTTATAAGCTGGCTGCGGGCTGGATGATTGATCAATGTGGCTGGAAAGGGCGGCAATTGGGTAATGCCGGTGTACATGCAAGGCAGGCCTTGGTGATTGTGAATACCGGCAAAGCCTGTGCAGCGGATATTATCGCCATTGCAAGGGCAATTGCCGATGATGTCATGAAGAAATTTGGTGTTTTGCTAGAACCCGAACCAGTCTTTGTGGGGGGCAGACATTAAGACTCACCCCGAATGCCGGTGGCAAGCGGGGGGCTTGTAAAGGTCATTAACCTTGAATGACGTCTTGCATGTCGAACAGGCCGGTTTCGTGTTTTTGCAGGAACAGGGCGGCTTTCAGGCTGCCTTGGGCATAAGTGGCACGACTGGATGATTTATGGGTAATTTCAATTCGTTCACCCGTGCCGCAAAACATCACGGTATGATCGCCAATAATATCGCCACCACGTACAACCGAAAAACCGATTTGCCCGTCTTTGCGTGCCCCAGTGGGACCGGGCCGGGCCCAGTCAGCGAGGTCATCCAGTTTTTTGCCCCAGGGTTCGGCAATCACTTCACCCATTTTTAATGCGGTACCTGAAGGGGCATCCACCTTGTGCTTGTGATGGGCTTCATAGACT
>JAAYFL010000131.1 GCA_012728235.1 Synergistaceae bacterium | reverse complement strand
GTATTTTTGATTTCCAAACAGCATTATGAGGCTGCAGGCAAAAGTTTGGACCGAATAGCTTATAAAGATAACCCATGCTTTCCCATGAAAAGAGAACAAAGGGGTGGGCTAGTGATGGATTACAAAACACAATTAATTTAGAAATACTAGATAACATCTGACTAGTCTCCCCATTTTAAGAAATTATGAATTCTGCAAAGGGCCACCCCTACTTAAGAAATTTTTCCTTTTCTTTTAGATGAAGAACCTTTACTAAATTACTGAGTAAAGACCTATCCCTAGCATGTAAAAATCCCGGAGACAATTCTCCGGGATTTGAAAGCTTATTCTAGTAATTATCTTCTAATAAAACTTACCTTAGGAATCCAGCTTAGAAACCATCATGCTCTTCTCTTCTTACCAGCAGACTACCTGCCAAAGCCAATAGTGATAGGGAAATAAGGAGCAATCCTCTTAGGTTTCTAGATCCGGTAGGTGGAAGCTTTTTAATCTCGACAGGCTTTTCAACCTTAAGCTCTACTGTGACCTGGGCTTCAACTGGTTCTTTCAGTTCTTTTGCCTTAGCTTGAACCTTGTTTAATACCTGGCCTTCTTCAAGGTCGACCTGGCCAATCCTAAAGATTCCTTCTATAGTAATCTTTTCACCCGGTGCCAAGCTTTCGATAATTCTATCAATATCAAGTAATGAATCCACCACCCTTATCTTGGTCAGGGTTATGTTACCCTGGTTTTCAAGAATTATATTGTAGTGAATCTCATCACCCAAACCAACTTTACCATCGCCATTAGCATCCACATACTTGCCCAGCTTTTTGAGGTCAAGTTTTGGAGTTTGTTCGAGGAAGGTCTCTAATTCAAAGTCATCCTCAACTTCCTGATCCTTAGAATCTAGGCCACTGGCTAGGATTAGGTTTACCACTAAGCCCCTATCCAAATCTTCCTGGGTAAAGAAGTAGCCGCCCTCAAGTTCAACCAGCTCACCTGGAACCAGACTTAAAATCATCTCATCTAGACCTATTAGGGGGTCTTGGATTCTGATGCCATGAAGAGTGATATTACCTGTATTCTGGATGCTAATCAGATAGTCTATCCTATCACCTACATTCACCTCACCATCGCCGTTGGCGTCCACATACTCGGCTGTCTTGATAGCTTCTATATCTGGATTAGCTTCCAGTGGGGTCTCAAGCTCTACCTCTTCTTCTAGTTTCTCTTCCCTAGGATCGTAGGCAGAAGCCTCAGCTAGGTTTAGCACATAACCCCTATCCAGGTCTTCCTGGGTAACGGCATATGACTTGATAAAATCTCTATACTCTCCTGGTTCTAAGCTCTCTATTTCTTCTTGAAGATCCAACAGATTATCTTCCACTACTATCATCCACAGCCTTGTATTACCTTCATTAGATACTCTAATCCTGTAAATCAATTCATCTCCAGCACTTAGAGAATCTCCTTCTAGGCTAGCAAACTTCTCAATTTTTAGTTTAGACTCTCTTTCCAGCTCTGTGTATTCAAAGTAGCTGCTGGAAGCTTCTTCCTCATCCTTATCCTTAGCCTGGACGCTAACCCAGTTAATCAAAATCCCTGCGTCTATATCATCCTGGTCTAGGAGATGGAAGCCTGTGAACTCAAGCTCTTCGCTTGGAGCCATAGTAGTAATAAGCTCATCAATACCAAGAAGCTCATCTTCAAGTCTTACATCAAAGAGAGTTACATTGCCCCTGTTAATAAGACTGATCTTGTAATCTACCCTGTCACCAGGTCTTGGCAGACCTTCTTCCCTCTCCACTATTGCTTCTTTAGTAACTTCTATAAGAGGTAGGTGGGATAGTAGGGTTATATCACTGTCTTCAGCTTCAACCAATTCACTTAGTTCATCATCGTCTGATATAAGAATTATTGAGAACTTTTCTCCCTGAGCATGGACTAGGTTGAAAACTTGACCTTCATCTATCTCTTCTTGCTTAATTAGATAGAGGACCTCAAAGCTCTTACCTTGACCGGGCACTAGAAGGTCAATTGACTCTACTAGCTCAAGCAGCTCGTCTTCAACTAAAACACTAACCAGAGTTACATTGCCAGTATTCTCTACATAGATGTCATAGGCAATTCCATCACCTACATTTACGACTCCGTCACTATTAAGATCAACATAGCTTCCTTCTTTAGTAACTGAAATTTCAACTACTTGAGGAAGATCAGTTTTATCCTCTGGCTCTTCAGGATCTTCAATCTCATCAACCTCAAGCTCCAGTTTATTATAGACAAAACCTAGATCTAGGTTAATTTGATTAAAGAAGTAGCTACCTGTGAATTCCAGCATCTGGCCTGGAGCCAGCTCATCAACATGCTCATCCAAACCTATCATGTCATCAAGAACATTGATGTTGTGAAGGGTAATGTTACCGGTATTTCCTATAGTGATAAGATAGTCTATCCTATCACCTACATTAACCTTGCCATCACCATTGGCATCTACATAGACTCCTGACTTCTTAGCTTCAAGATCCGGATTTATATCTAGTTCGACAATCTCCTCATCCTCGTCTCCATGGTCTTCACCATCTGGATCCTTGGCTGTTACTGTTGCCTTGTTGAGGACCTGACCCTTATCTAGGTCTGCCTGAGTAATCTCATAGTCTACCGAGAGGCTTGCTGACTGACCTGGAGCCAGCTTGTCTATTAACTCATCTAGATCTACCAGCCCATCCTTAACCTCAACATCTTTAAGAGTCACATTGCCTGTATTTCTTACGACGATGGTGTAGACAAT
>JAAYFL010000130.1 GCA_012728235.1 Synergistaceae bacterium | reverse complement strand
GTTATGCCTTAGTTAGCTCTCTTATTATGCCATGGTTATGTCTTGTTAAGGGCCACAGCCTTGGCTGTAGCCCTAGGTTTAAAGGAGCTCCCCTGCAATAACAGTTCTTATCATATGGTCATCTATTAGTTTCTTTGCCCTTTGGGCCCCGTAGATTAGTGCGTGGGTAGAAACCTTATTGATGGCTCTTGCTGAACCTCCTGAGTGTCTATAGATTTCATCTATAGCCTTGTCTGTAAAGATATCCTGACTTACTCCAGCGTAGCTAAGATGGGCCTCCATGTAGCCTTCAGTCTGAGACCTATCGAAACTACTAATCTCACACTTTATATCAATTCGCTGGCGTATAGCTGTGTACTGCCTCTTTTTAAGTTTATCCTTTAGTTCGCTCTGGCCAACTAGAATGAGTGACATGGGCTGGTGGGAGTCCATCTTTGTGTTTAGGAGAAAGCGTATCTCCTCTAGGGTCTCTCTATCAAGAAGGTGGGCCTCATCAACTATTGTGACTACCTTTTTCTTGTAGACACCCTGGATAATCTCCAGCTGCTGGTGGAGCTGTCTTCTAGCATCACCTCTGTAAAACTTTGAGTCCATGCCAAGATGGTCTAGAAGACCCTTGTAAAACCATCTAGGAGTAAGCTTTGAGTCCGATAGATAAAGGACCTCGTACCTATCACTTGCAAGCTGGTCTGTGAAGCATCTAATTGAAGTGGACTTACCACAACCCACCTCAGCTGTTACCACAGCAAAGAGCTGGTGACTGGCTGCATAGTGGAGTCTAGAGAGGGTTTCATCAAGCGCTGGGGACATGTAAAGGCTTCCAGTATCAATAGAACTTACAAAGGGAGACCTCTGCATGCCGTAGAAATCCTTAAACATTACTCACCACCCCCTAGGTCTTTAAAGCTTATAGCAGCTGGGGCAGTAGTCTCTTCTTTTCTAGCACCAAGTGCACCTAGGAGCCGTGAACCACTGGGGCTTAGTGGACCTAGACCCTCTGGTAGGTTACTAGTGATGCCACAGTTTTCTCCTATTACTAGAAGAGGTGCCATAAAGGGCTCATAATCACTGTGGTGAATTTCCACCTCATCAGTCCAGCTGGGATCATAGTAGGCCTCAACCTTCCTGCCAATTAGCTTCACTCCCACCTCGTAGCTTTTTCCTTTTAAGCTAATACAGCCCGTCTTATCAACCTGGCGGGTCTCAGTGTGAAGAAAGGCCTCTCTTAGTTCTCTAGCGTCTACAAACTTTAGGCCTCTCTTATCACTCCTAAAGGCAAGACCAGGGCTTAGTCCGTCCAGTCCTGTATGGGGGTTAGTGTGATAGTAATCACTTATCCATAGCTCCAGTGCATCGTTAAGCTTTTCTAGGGTCTTTGGCTTATCCAGGGCCACCTCTGAGAGAAAACTATCGATTCTCTTATTAAAGTACTCTATCTTGCCCTTACTTGCGGGCGAGTGCGGTTTTGCAAAGGAAAGCCTTATATTTAGCCTGTTACAGGCCTTCTGAAGCCACTCGCTCCTATACTGTTTTCCATTATCTACAAAGATCTTATCAGGTTTACCATAGACCATAATAGCTCTTCTAAGGCTATCTTCAATGATCTCTGTCCTCTGGTTATCATAGAACCTAGCGCTAACTATGTAGCGAGTAGCATCATCTATAAAGGCCGATAGATAGACCTGCTTCATCTCCCCGTTTTTACCAATGGGAAGGTAGGGCCCATACTTTATATCACCTTGAAGAAGCATCATCCTGTGGGACTTCTGGAATCTTTTAGCAGCAGCACCCTTTTGAGTGTAGATCTTCATCTGCCTAGCCCCAAAGCCAGCTGATTGAAGGTGCCTTTGCAGGGTGGAGCGAGATAGTTCTCCTGGTTTTACCATCTCTTCTAGCTCAAGGATCCTTATTATGTCACTTACACTTCTTGAGGGAAGCTCCCTGCGAAGGATTATTGCCTGCTCGAGCAGCTCATCGAAGTGATTAGGTAAAGAGCTACTGGGCCTCTTATAGCCAGTCTTTGGTTTTAAACCAGAAAAACCATCAGCCCTATAAGCATCTAAGTATCTAGAAATAGTGCGATAAGATAAGTCACTCTCGCTGGATATGCGCTTTTTAAGCTCGATAATACCCCTATCATCTAGGCCTTCTTCAAGGAGTGGAGCTATAAGCATCATACGCCTACTTGCCACATCTTCTGGTGTACTTGTTTTATTCATCTTTCTACCCCTTTCTTTATTTAAAGACAAGGGTAGCATCAGTTAGTCCTGGCTACCATGCAAACTGGGTGGGTGGACTAAAACCTGAGTTAATCAGGATTTGGCTGACAAGTGTCAACCAACCAGGACCACTTAGTTTTATCTGTTCGAGTAAAGAAACTCCCCTTATCAGGGGGTAGGGTCTATCCTTCCTTAGGCTCCAAAGG
Source organism: Synergistaceae bacterium (assembly GCA_012728235.1). Taxonomy (NCBI): domain Bacteria; kingdom Thermotogati; phylum Synergistota; class Synergistia; order Synergistales; family Synergistaceae; species Synergistaceae bacterium. Next base: position 566 of record JAAYFL010000130.1, on the reverse strand, counting down.
CTTCTCAGACTCCCCTCTATACTTGTTAGCATATGGCTAAAGAGCCTTCGCCATCTGAGCATAGTGGATTCCTCGGCCGGGCAGTCCACACAGTTACCATCAAGGACAGCCTCTATTACCCCACTCTGATAGTGTTTGTGAGGAAGGATGAAGCTAGGAAGTTCTAGATGAATGGCTTTGCAAGCCTTACACCTAAGTCTTCTCAGACTATAGCTAACTTTTTTACCTTCATCAGTGATTACCTTTCTTGTGCGTCTATCATAACCAGAAAGACTGCCTTTACAGATGGGACACTGATGGGTTTCTTTACTCTCAATTAAAAATATCGGATTTAGGATTGTAAAGGCTTTCGTACTTTGCTATAATTACCATAGTTTTGGGGCACCACTGTACGAGAGCTAACTGAGGAGTTCGCTTGTGCAGTGGTGTTTTCCTTTTCACCCTCTTTCTTATCAAACATCTGATAAGTTTAACGGGTCTCAGGGGACAAAGCAAGAGGTCAACTTCGCCTTTATATGGACAAAGATACTGAGCTGGGCAAAGTCAATTCAGATAAGCACAAACAG
>JAAYFL010000129.1 GCA_012728235.1 Synergistaceae bacterium | reverse complement strand
TTATTATGCCGGCGATTTCCTGAAAGACGACTATAGCAAGATATACGCTGTCAGCGACACAAATGCATTCGTCACAATCGATACGGCAACCGGTGCCATCACCCCAATCAAGACGATTACTCCCCCTGGTGATACTGTTTCGGGGCTTGCTGGCGCAAACGGATTCTTCTATGGCATTTCCGGTACCCAGATTTTCACACTAGACACTGAAGGTAACCTTAATGTAATTGCTACCACAACCGCTACTCTCGGTATTGATCTTGCTTATGTACCGGACAATGGCTTACTCTACACTGTCGATCTCCAGTCTGATCACCTCTTTAGCATCAACCCCAATACAGGCGAAAGCGTAGATATTGGTGCTCTCGGCTTTAATGCTAACTATGCTCAAGGTATGGATTACGACGAAGTCAACAAAGTTCTTTACTGGGCTGCTTATGGCGGTGGCGGTGATGGACAGCTCCGTGCAATCGACATGACTACCGGTGCCTCTGTTCTGGTTGGCACCTTCTCCGGCGACAATGAAACCGACTGTTTATCCATCGCAGCTTATGCTGGCGGTGGTGGCGGTGGTGGAACCGGTGGTGCCGTTCCTTGGTTAACCGAAACACCTGAAGAAGGACTCGTTGACGGTTTGGGAACCTTCGAGATTGAAATTGAATTCAACGTCAATGACATCGAACAACCTGGTGACTACTTCGCAGAACTTCGTTTCACTAACGATACCCCCTACGAATTGCCCGCTATCCCGGTTACTATGCACGTGGTTCGCCCCCTCAACTGGGGTAACATCAAAGCCAATATCTATGCTCTTGAGCAATGCGATATTGCACCTGCCCCCGCTGACAAAGCTGGCGTCAACTTCTATCAAAATGGTAAGCTTGTCGGAAGCACTGAAACCGACGAAGATGGATACTTCAGCTATGCCCTTAAACATGGCACCTATGATGTGGAAATCCTTAAGGCTGGCTATATAACACAAATGGTCAACGGTGTAGTTGTTGGCTGGGATGAAGATGTCGTTCTCGATGATATCAACCTCCGCCTCGACGCTCCTTGTTTGATTGTCGATCCTGATAGTGTTTTCCAGGACCAATTCCCCGATCGGATCACCGAACAGACCCTTACCTTCATCAATACCGGTGCCAAAGAAACTGTCTTTGAAATTACCGAAAACGATATGGGTGGCCCAACTCCCTTTATGCGATTCAATCCATTTGCTGACAATCTGATTCAGGATCCCGGTTTCGAAGCATACACTCCAAATCCTTATTGGGATGAGTATTCATCTAATTATGGAACTACACTTTGTACTGTAGACGATTGTGGTACAGGTACCGGTTCAGGACCTCACACAGGTCAGGTTTGGAGTTGGTTTGGTGGAGTTAATCCCGGAGATACTGAAAACGGTTCCGTCTCTCAAGATGTTGCATTCCCGAATGGCACTGCAACTATGAAATTCTGGGTAGAACAAGCTGTTTGCGGTGACTCTGGCGCCAGCAACTATTTAGCTCTCCAAATTGATGGTACAGAACTATGGCGTACAGATGGAACTGACCCAGCTTGTGGCACAGCCAGTTATCGCCAGATTGAAGTGGATGTTTCCGCTTTTGCCGATGGTAACACCCACCAAGTCAAGTTTGCCTCAACTACAGTTGGATCCGGCAACTTCTTCCTCGATGATGTCGAACTCATCGCTGAAGGCGGTGGCGGTGGCGGTACCGGTGGCGATATTCCTTGGTTAGAAATCGACATCATGGCCGACGTTGTCATGCCCGACGGCGGTCAGGTTGAAGTTACACTGACCTTCGACTCAACCGGATTGACCACTGGCGATTACTTTGGAGAACTTCAGGTTACCAATGCACCCGATCCCAGGATTACAATCCCTGTTCAATTGCGGATTTGGGACTTCTACAGAATCTTTACTCCATTTACTGTAACTCGCTACCCGCATCCTTCCAAGTAATCTCAATTACTACTTAGACTGGAAGTCCCCATGAAGGGGACTTCCTTTTTTAATTAATTCAAGATGGAAGTGCCATCAAATTGGTTTATTCCAAACCTGTAGTTTACAACGATGAAGATAATAAAGCTTTGATCAATCCCTCTGGTTCATTATCCACAGATTGTATAGCAAACAGGGTTTTCATTTCTTATATAATTGGCTATCCACTCGTTTAAGATCTTTGGATTGCTATATCATTTAGCATAGAGATACCTAAATTTCGTTTTCTATGACCAAGTTCAGGTATAAACCAAAAAGATTTTTATATTTAGGAGATATGGATATTCCGTTGTATTCTTCCCGACTTTACCTCCCTCTACATTTCTTTGAACAAATTTCGATAATAAATATAATTTTGTTAAGGAAATATGCTAAAAAAGGAGAAATAATGTCAGAAAACATCCCCGAACTTCCTCTTTCGAACGAACAACTAATAAACAATTACCGCCTGGCTTTTCGATCTCGTCAGGCTTCCATAATCGGTCGGCGTGAAGTGCTCACCGGTAAAGCAAAATTTGGCATCTTTGGAGACGGTAAAGAAATGAGCCAGCTCGCCATCGCTCACCACTTCAAAAAAGGCGACTGGCGCTCCGGCTATTATCGCGACCAAACCTGGATGATGGC
>JAAYFL010000128.1 GCA_012728235.1 Synergistaceae bacterium | reverse complement strand
GGTAGTGTACAGTAGTTGTAGGTCGTATAATTGAAATAAAAGAAAGCCCCCATGTGCTAAACTGTTGATATCAACGCAACAAAGCAGAACAAAAGGAGCTTTCATGATTAGTATACTACAAACACTTAAAGAATTAACAGAAAAACTGTATAAAGTTGATTTAATTGGAAAAGATCTAGGCCAGTTTCTAGAAGAGTGCCAGTCAACCTTCGATGAATTTATCCTAAGCTATACCAGCCAAAGGATAGAAGAACTTGATAATGCTATCTTTTTGGCCAGGGAAGAAAGAGAAAACTTTAAGGTTATCAAAAAAGATGTCCCTAGGAACCTTGAGACTAGGCATGGTCTTCTTGAGTACTCTAGACGCTACTACCGGGACTCTGAGACTAGGAATCACTGCTATCTAACTGACCTAGCTCTAAGCATAGAGCCCTATCAGCGCCTAGAGGATAACCTCCAGCTTTCTCTAGTGGAAGCAGCCAGCTCAATGAGTTACCGCCAAGCCAGTAAACTGGTCTGTGTAAACCCAGTAAGCGCCAGCACTGTAATGAAGGCTATCCGTAGTGTTAGTGTGCCTGAGCTTGCTGATGAGAATGAGCAGGATAAGAAAAAGGTAGATGAGATCCACATCCAGGCAGATGAAGATCATGTCCACCTACAGTCTGAACGTAGAAGTTCAGGGCAAATAAGATTTGCTGCTATCCACGAGAATAAGAAAAAGGTGGGTAAAAACCGCTACCAGCTAACAAATCGCAAGATAGTAAGTAGCGTTAATGAAAAGCCCTCAGACTTTGCAGACCGGGTTCTGGATAGCTTAGATAGTCTTTATGAGCTAGATTATGTAAAGAGGATATATGTTCATGGGGATGGAGCTTCCTGGATAAGAACCCTTAAAGAGACTCTTCCCCGTAGCATCTCTGTCTTTGATCACTTCCATCTAGAAAGAGCACTTCTGGGAGTCTGCCAAGGAGACGGACGACTAAGAACTATGCTTCGGGAGTGTCTAAGTCCCTGGGATGATGAGAAGCTAGAAAAAGAGCTTCAGATCCTAGTGGATAGTGATGTGTGCACAGGTGAAAAGGCAGAGGAGCTATGGACTTATCTGCAAAACAACAAGGAAGGTATAGTAAACCACTTTAGTTTAGATCATGGTGGAAGCTGTGCTGAGGGCCTGGTCAGTCATATCTTTTCTAGGCGTTTTTCCAGAGACCCCTTGTCCTGGTCCTATGAAGGCCTTGAGAAACTAAGCGCTATAAGGGTTCACCTGGAAAACGGTAATAAACTAGATAGAACCATGCTTAGAAAAAAAGAAATAGTAGAAGCGGAAAAGATGGAGCCAATCCTTTCGGCTGCAAAGAGCTGGGCCCAGGGTAATAAGAAGGATGTCCAGGACTGGAGCGTAAGAATACCGGGTAGTGAACTTTCCAGTGGGGCCATAGGTGCCATAATGAGAGGAATAAATAAGGGTGGCTTTATCTGTTAGATAAATAACAAGGGTTTTCTATCTTCATTAGCAAAACCTACAACAACTTGACACGGTC
>JAAYFL010000127.1 GCA_012728235.1 Synergistaceae bacterium | reverse complement strand
ATTTTTCATTAAGCTATTATTTCTCCGTTTTCTCAATATACATATTTCATTACCAACGCCATCTGAAGATCCTTTGACGTGTTTGTTTATTATAACAAAAACACCGCTCAGATACCTAATATTTTATTAAATAAATGGTATTGTTGCAGTGTAATTGATTCAATCGGTAAATAAGTTTCTATTAACCTTTATATATTTATTATTCTATATTATAAAAATCTTTATATATTTATTATTCTATATTATAAAAATCTTTGTATTTTATTTACGAACCACTATGCGCCAGAATTTATTGCCCTCTTTCTCATAATTGAGAACTTCAATTTCATTTTCTTGACAATATTGTGGCAAGTTTACAGTCGCTTCCGGGCAAGTGAACAGAACTTCTATTTCCTGCCCTTTTTCAGCTTCCTCCATAGACTTTTTTAATTCGATGAGAGGCATTGGACAATCCATTCCCTTAGTATCAATTTTTATCTTATCCATTATTAACTCCTTTAGTTAAAGTGCACACCCTATGATCTTTTTATTCCCACAAGAAATATCTTTGTCCCCGTCCATATTCCAAGTACAATAAATAAGAAAGCATACCATGATTTTAATGAAAGCTGTGCAGTTCCGACGTATCCGTTGGATAAAAGACAGCCAAGCCCCCACATGGAACCCGCTCCCATAAAAGCACTTCCAACAATTGACTTTACTATCACCCTCTTTGCCGGCATAACAATTGAAAACTCCTCACTTATCAGTGTCGAAATGAAAACCCCTATTACTATTCCGAGCACCAGCAGACTTCCCCATCCAAATGTCTGGTCATAGTAATTACATCCGCCTGTAATGTATATCGGATTTGTTATGGTATACACCCAAGAAAGTAAAGGAACAGCAACGGATAAACCATGGTGCCTTCCGATTTGTTCGCTTACAAGAAAGGTAATCCCCAGTACGAGCCCAATACAAATTGCGGCAATCTCGGGAGAAATTGTTTTCTCGCATATTATGTGTCTTATACCCGTATATCTACTCGGTATAGAGAATTTCGCTTTATGTTTTTTGCGATATCTAAACATAAGAAAATAGGAAATCACAGCTATCATGCCCCACATAACGACTGCGAACCATGAACGACGTAGCGATATGTTGTCGGTAGCTGTCGTAAGCTTTCTAAGACCGTCTGTAACAGCTATTCCTCTTCCGGCCGAGAAGAAATACCCTACAGCAAGAAACACTGCAATGGACAGCCATCCTATAATCCTTCCATCTCCACATTTTACTAAGGAAGATGTTATGCATCCATTCATCATTACCGCTCCAATGCCAAATATAAAACTTCCAAGTGCAACGGAAACAAGAGAGAAAGGCGGTAGATATGACGGTATCGTAATAAGTCCCAGATGTCCAAATAATTGATATAAAAAGCCCTCGGTACTTATGATAGCTATAATAAGAACTATATTATAGCTATCTTTCTCAAGATAAATATCTCTTATTCTTCCTGTGAAGCAAAATCTGCTTTTTTTAAGTATAATTCCAAATACTATTCCAACTACAAGTCCCGATATGTTACCCACGCGTGCCTCATCCCTCTTTTCAAAGTTTTTGCAGTAAATATCCAATTACCTCGACCACATATTCACGCAGCCGAGGTAGTATGGTTAGTAGACCTTATTCATTTAAAAATTATCAATATTCAATCCTGACTTCTTAAATAATTAGTTCTTTTTGCGACGTGCGACCATTGCAGCTCCAAACCCTGATGTTGCAAGAAGCATAAGAGTCATATAAATAGCTATCGCTGAATCATCGCCTGTCTTAGCTGACCCTGATTCTGATCCTGAACCGTCTCCGTTTCCGTTTCCGTTTCCGTTTCCGGACCCATCATCTATGTCTCCAGATGTCTTGTCAACAACTGCAAATGTTGTTGTTACAGAACCGTTGTCATTAAACGAAACACTGATTGAATGGTTACCTTTTGTCAGAGTATTAAGGTAGATATCTTTAAGTTTAACAATGAGACTTCCCGGCTCAACGCCATACATATCTTCGCTCAATACTACACCGTCAATCATAACAGTTTCAGCTCTTTCGAAGGTCTCCGCATCCTTATAAGACCTCTCAATGCGGAATCTCAGTTCACCTTCGTCTTCGAGAACCCATACTTTCTTATCTCCTTCTTGTGCATCACCCTCTAAGAAACCATAAGTAATCTTTGGAATTACCTTCGTCTCAACGTGATTAGGATTCTTACTACATGTACGTGTCTCAGATCCATCTGCCTCTGTCGTAGGCTCAACAATTACCCAATCCGACCAGTCGTGACTTGTGGACCATTTTGCGGTAAGAGTTGTGTCCTTGCTGTACACAGTATCTATTGTTGCCTGAGTCTCATCAGCTGTAAACCATCCGCCGAATGTATTACAGCTATCTGCGCCTTCAGGATCGCTTAACTCTTCTAAAACACCCTTGATTGTCGTCTTAGCCGAAGTTTTATCCAGCGTTCCATAGCTTGTTTCGAAGGTTACAGTTCTGATAGGTAATACGATATTAAGTTGTCTTGTTGGATTGTCTGAAGCAAGCAGTTCAACATTGCTTGTCAATACATCAACTGTATTTGCGCTCTTGTCAAAAGCAAGTTTGTTCAGTGTCTTTACTGTTGAAGGAAGATCTACAGATGTCAGGTTGCTTCGACCAAATGCTCCGCTACCAATTGATTTAAGCCCTTCGTTAAGCTTGAGAGTTGATAAAGAATCCTTCAAGTTTTCGTTACTTACTCTGAATGCATAATTTCCTATTGATTTAACATTTGCCGGAATCTCAAGCTCTGTGAGCTGATGATTTCCAAATGCACTGGATCCAATTGTTTCAAGCGTAGATGGAAGCTTGAGTTCTGTTATAGGTGCACCTGTGAATGCATTGTTTCCGATTGTCTTAACTCCTTCAGGAATGTCGAGTTTCTTAATAGCGGTTGCATTGAACGCTGCGTTAGGAATCTCTGTAAGATTCTTGGAAAGCGTAACGTCGGTAAGAGATGTGCAGTTAGTAAACGCACCGTTCCCCAGAGATATTACACTATCAGGAATTACAACGGATACCAGCTCCTTGCATTCAGGCACTGCTGCACCATTAAATGATGCCTGAGCGATAGAGGTAATAGGTTTTCCATCTTGATCCTTGGCCGGTATTACCATATTAGGATTAACTGTTGCCTTTACCTTTCCCTTATCGCTGAGACCTTTAATTTCTCCGTTTTCTATAACGAAATCTTCGGCTATCCAGTCAAGCTCAAAGTTTATAAGCTTTATCGTATGGTATTTTGCATTATTCCATTTGAGGTGGGTAGGATTCTCTGTTGTCAAGAGAACAACTCCACTTCCCGCTTCACCTGCATTGTTCTGGAACGGCTCTGTACCAAGCTCCTTCAAGCTCGTAGGTAGAGCGACCTCTTCAAGTAATCCTTCCTTAAATGCACCGGCACCAATCTTCTCAATACCTTCCTCAAGAACGAGAGTCTGAAGAGTGGTTGCTTTGAATGTTCCTTCAAATGCATTATCCTCTATCTCTTTAACCGTACCGGGTATTGTCAAGCTCTGAAGATGATGAAGATGGAATGCTTTTTGCCCGATTTTAGTGACAGATGCCGGTATATTTAACTCTGTCAATCTTGCTCCTGCAAAAGCCGTCTGCTGAATTTCCGTAACTGTATCGGGTATAGTTATGTTATCCAGACGGATGTTCATTGAAAAAGCTCCTTGTGGAATTACGGTAACATTCTTTGACATCGTAAGACTGGTAATCGCATTCATAGAGAATACACCGTCACCCATAGCAACCACTGTATCAGGTATCACCAGATTAGAAATTTGGTTAGCATGGAATGCGCTCACCCTTATGTCCTTGAGCTGTGTAGCACTTTCAAGCGGAACAGACTTAAGATTATTATATTCAAATGCCTTATTTCCAATTACCTGGAGGCTCTCAGGAAATGCAACTGTTTCGATACCATAAACCGCTGTCGACTCGTATTTACCGATTACACGTTCACTTTCAGGGCTTTGGAATGCCATATCTCCAATTGCTGTAATGGTAACGCCGCTTGGAGAAACATTCGGGAGAACCAGATCGTGGTTGAGCTTTCTCTTCTCGTTTCCCGATGCCGACCAGCCTGTTATTGTTGTTTCGTCTCCACTATAAGTAAAGTCGTTTTGATCCCAGCCTGTACCCGCCATATTGTCGAATTTAACAACATGACCTTTTCCATCTATAACGACCTTGGTGTAGGTTCCTGATGCCTGTGACTGCTCAAGATTAGAAGTTCTGAGTACAGCTCTTCCGTCTCCTTCACCTGATATATTGCCCTCAAACGCAGCCTTGTCCAGCGTCTTAACAGTCTCAGGAAGAATTACTGTTTTAAGTAGACTGTTCTGGAACGCTTTTGACGATATTTTTTCCAGTCCTTTGCTAAGAACAAGGTTTGTCAGGGTAGCATTGCGCCCTTCCTGTGCTACAGCGAATGCACTGCTTCCTATTTCTTTGACAGATGAAGGAATAATAAGTGATGTAAGCTGATGCTGTGCAAATGCATATGTGTCGATCTTTGTCAGTTTATCGTTAAGGACCAGTGATGTAAGCGGGGATCCGGCGAATGCTCTTCCTCCAACAGAAGTTACATTCGCAGGAATTACCAGTTCCTTTATATCGTGAGACTGGAATGCGCTCGCAGGAATCGATGTGAGGCCCTCAGATAAACTAAGAGATGTCATCTTAACCTTTGCCTTATCTGTAGAAGTAAATGCAGCCACTCCAAGAGTTATAACGCTGTCAGGCAGTCTAACCGAAGTAAGTGGTGCATACCTAAATGCCATTTGACCTATTTCTTCCAGACCCTCAGGGAAATTAACAGCTGTAATGCCCTTCTGATCGCCTGTTTTTGTATCTATCTGCGCCTGGAAAGCCAAAGAGCCAATTTTCTTAAGTGTTGACGGGAAAATTACTGATGTTGGTACATATGTTTCCGGCTCTCCGGTGTCCGAATTAGTATATGAATAGTCGAACAGACCGTGACTATCAGTAACCGGAACCGAACCTATTTCAGTAATTAATACTCCGTCAGGGCTCTTGGCAGGAATTACCAGGTTGCTATTATGTGTTATTTTCTTCTGTCCTATTTCGGAAAGTCCTGTGACTATGCCTTGTTCATATGTAAAGTCATTTGCATCCCAAGGGCCAAACTCTGCAGGAGCTGCTTCTCCGGCAAATAGCTTCTGAACATTACTCTTAGACACGCCTGTTCCAGAGAGATTGGCAATTGCCGAGCTTGGATTGCTGTCGGCTATGTACATATATACAACTCCGCCTTTTTGCTCTGTTGTTGTCGATCCGGCAGGAACAGGTTCCATTCCGGGGTTGACAACAAAAGCATTTTTATCAACGACAATTGTCTTAGACGGAAGCTGAACACTCGTTAACTTGTTAAACGCAAATGACATCGCTCCGAAAGAGATTGGAAAATCCGTATTCTCAGGCATGTTTATTGAAGCGATTGCATTTGTCGTGCTTGTTGTATTGCTCGCAAATGCCTGATCCCTTACAACCATAAGAGATGAAGGAAGTTTGACACTTGTCAGCTTATTGTCTTGGAATGCATTAGTTCCGATGAAAAGCACTCCTTCAGGAATGTCAACAATTGTAAGATCGTTTCCTCTAAATGCAGAACCCATGATAAAGAAATCGCCACGTTTGTTTACACTCGTATCCCATGCAGTGGTATTATCAACCTTTTCTGTCACAGGAAGAGCCAAGGATGTGAGTCCTGCCTTGTAGAAAGCCTTGTCTCCTATCCCTTGAATTTTCTTGCCGTCAGGATCAGTCGCCGGAATAACCATATCCTTATTTATAGCAAGCTTATTAGTGCCCTGCTCTGTCAGGCCGGTTATTACATAAATGTCACCCGTCAATCCGGCTTCCTGATCATTCCCAGCGGTCACAAAGTCACTCTTTTTAAGCTCCTGTGTGCCATATGTGAAGTCTTCTGCTACCCAATTATCCGTTCCTGTGTAGATCAACTCGTGCGTATCGGACAGTGGGAAGTTTGTCTTATCTGAATACTGCTCGAAATTGCTTACATAAACCTTTGTAACAGTTACAGGAGTTTCATCAGAGTATTCCTTAAGGAATACATTCGATTTAAGAGCTGTTACTGTTTGAGGCAATTTAACCATTTCGATTATCTTATTACGGAATGCATATGTTCCGATAGTTTTAAGACCTTCGGGCAAGGTTAATGTACATGGCTCACGCAAGTAATTCTTTGTCGAGAATGCATAGCTGCCAATAGATGTAACCTTGGAAGGTATATTAATCTCTTTAAAATTATTCCCTGCAAAAGCGCGTTTCCCAATCTTTGTAACATTTTCAGGGATTTCAATTTCTGTAAGTTTAGGCATATAGTTCTTGTCATCGCTGCAACCGAATGCCGAATCCGGAATCTCCGTGAGCGAACCGGAGAGGTTAATTCTCTCAAGCTTAGGGTTTGTCGCGAACGCTCCGGCCCCAAGCTTATCTACTGTGTCAGGCATTATTACAGAAGTCAGATTATTAGTCTGAAATGCAGTCGTTCCAATCTCTTTGAGTTCAGCAGGAAACACAACGTCATTAAGTCCGTTATCTCTGAATGCGTTGTTGCCAATTCTCTCAAGATCGCTTGGAAGTCTTACACTATCAAACTTCTCTGTTTCGCTGGCAAACAACCCGTAAGAACTCGTCGTATCTGCCAATGCAGTTACAAGCGTACCATTAGGCGTGGAATCAGGTATAACGAGATCCTTATTGACAGCCCTCTTTGTAATACCTTGCTGTGTTAGACCGGTTATTGTTTGTCCTTCGTAAGTAAAGTCGCTCTCGTTCCACCTGTCAGTATCCGGGTTTGATGTTTCCGGTGTTCCATCAATAACGATAAGCTTCTGATGCCATGATTTTTGGCTTGCTGTCGGTTGATCTATGTGATGGATACGGTCCTTGTACTCAAGAGCAGGGTTATCCGTATACATATATACGACTCCACCTAAAGCTACTTCTTTATCTCCTGCAGCAGGATCGCAAGCCTCCATTCCCGGATTAAGTGCGAATACGTGTTTGTTGATTACTTCTACGTAGTCCGGAATTGTAACGGACTTGATTTTATTGCTGGCAAAAGCCATACCATGCAGCTCAAGCTGGAAGTCCGTTGTTACAGGAAAGCTTACATCAGTAATCTGGTTCTTGGCAAAAGAAAGCGTTTCAAGCCACCATATCGTTCTTGGAAGCGTTACTTTTGTCAACTTATTGCTTTGGAAAGCGCCTGACATGACAGCCAGAACTCCACTAGGCAAATATACCGACGTCAGTTCGTTACCTGCAAAAGCACTCTCCGCTATAATGTAATTTCCCCGTTTTGTAACACGATTAGTGACAGTATCGTCGTACGAAACCATCATTCCTGTAGGAAATTTAACTGAAGTAAGTCCTTTGGACTTAAAAGCCGAATCCCCCACACCGACAAGAACATTACCCTTATCATCTTTGGCAGGAAGAACCAAGTCTTTATTATTAGCAAGTTTTTCTTCTCCTTGAGCAGTAAAACCTGTTACTACCTTCCCGGAAACAATGATTTGCCTTGTATAATCACACCCATAAATAAGATCTTCGTAATCTCCATAGGTAAAGTCTGTGGCAACCCATTCATCAACGGTGTCTCTTTCGCTTGTTTTTGCAATACCCTCTTCCGAGGTACCTACTTCTGCCCCTTGAGCTTCTTCGCCTTCTGCGACAGTTACCTCATCGCTTGACAGCGTTTCGTCTGTAACAGCGTCCGAAGTCTTTGAATCTACCTCTTTAGCTGCAACACGAGGTGACTCAAGAGCCGTACCCTCACCTGAAAGCTCCGCCGCAAAAGATGCGAACGGCGCAACAGTAAGTGCGAAGGCAAGAAGTAAGGCTATTACATGTCTATGCCTCATTCTATATCCTCTCTTTCATATAATAATTTATTTAGCATTCCTTATTAAGTTTATCTTCCATATCTACAGAGAGCTAATTGTTTATACTTATACTTGGATTTTATAATATAAGTATTTTCAATGGCTTAAGGTCTTTATTTGGTTGACCTTACATTGCCATTTTGGGAAAATGTTAATTAGCAATACCAAAAATAAGCAAAGCAAATATGTCTTAAAACATATCGATAATATATTTGGAGTCTTAATACAGTTAAGCTCCAGCAAGGATGGTTACATATATGGGAACAAATTCAAAAAAGAAAATCGCTTTACTGTCTGCAGCTTTGATATTGATTGTAAGTCTATCTGTGATTGGCTATAAGCAAATAAATAGCAACAGTATCGATAGACCCATATCAAAGGTAGAAACTACAAAGCAGACCGAAAAGAAAATAGATAAGGCAGATAAGAGTAACAATAATGATAAAGATCGTGCTAACTCAGAAGCTGACAAGGATAGCGATTCAGCAAAGTCTGCAAAATCGGACAAGAAAAATTCTTCCACAAAAGATAAAACATGGGTTCCCCCTGTATATAAAAATGTATACCATGAGGAAAAAGGGCATTACGAAACACACACCTATACAGTGTGTTTAGGAAAAAACTGTGGAGCAAGATTTAAGACTAAAGATGCTTGGTATCAGCACTGGCAAAATTATATAGCCAGTAATGGCGGAGTCTGAGATCATGCGCACGATCGCTCCAGGACTGTGAGTGAAGAGGTTTATGTTGTGGACAGAGCTGCTTATACAGAAAAGGTTCTTGTAAAGAAAGGATATTGGAAATAAAACAATTCTTAGATTGGAGCAATATGAGAACAAAAAAATTACATATATTTATTACGCTAATACTAATTGCACTTTCCGGT
>JAAYFL010000126.1 GCA_012728235.1 Synergistaceae bacterium | reverse complement strand
GTGGCATGGAAGAGGGCATGGAAATGGCCTAAAACTAGCCAAGATTTCTTGTTATCTTTTTTTGAAAGACTCTTTTTAGGAACTAAAGACTTTTTATGCCATCCTTCACTTTACGGATGTAGCTTTTGACACTATAACCATTTAATCATATTAAAAATCAATATCATTCTTTACGACTTCAAGTTTTTTGAGAATTTCTTTTGCACTTGGAAAATGATAATTAAGCTGAATAAAAGGATGACTCTTAAATTGTTCTCCATTTTTTCCTTTTAGTTCCTGCTCATCTTCAAATAAAAAATATTTTGAATTTTTTTCCTCAAAGTCTTTTATTTTTGATTCTAAGGTGTGATTATTAATAAGTGTGCAATCAATTAATGTATAGTCAAATTCCATTGGCTCCGCTTCTTTTTTATATTCAGCTACAACCTCATCATTCGATTCCACTTTAAAGTGATATTCATAATTATCTAAATGAATCTCAGGTCTGATTAACAAATAGTAAATATGCCATTCTTTAGTATAATCTTGAACAATGACAAAAAAATCTTGTAATTTATATGAATCAATTTTACTATCAATTTTCGATGAGTTATTTTGTGAATCAGAAATTATTGTATCTGTTTTATTTTTTTCGAGTAGAAAGGATGTAGTTAAATTTGAATGATCTAACAGTTCATACTGTAATTCTTGTCTATCCTCTTGAAGAGGTTTAGCAAGATATAGCTTATTCAAATTTCCTTGTTTAATATTAAATCTCATCGAGACATATTTCTCTTTATTTTCTACATCATCTAATATTTCAAATTTAATGTTCGAATCCAATACAAGAGTCTCATTATTTTTACCGATATTATATGCCATGCAAGATTGTACCATTGCTACAATTGATAGAAATAAAGAAATCCATTTTATAATTTTATCCCCATTACTTTCTTTTTTCGCTGTTTCTGTTTCAGCTTGATTGTCGTCTTCATTTTTCTTGTTTGTATTATTAATGTTGTTTTGCTTCATCTTGAACCTTCCTTATAAGTTAAATGCAATATGTCTGGATTATAACTCCTAAATGCACACCCATCCCTATTTTGTTTTTCTAGTAGAGGTCTTAAAATCAAGCATCTATCGTTACTATTTGCCGTTGTCATAATTATGACACGAGACCCACAACAAGGGTCATAAACTCTGCCTTGGTAGGGTTCAATCATGTCAACTAAGGTCTTAACAACGCTAGTAGGCGTATAGAATTCTCCACCGCCTTTTCCTTCAACGCTGGCAAACTGTGCAAGGAAGTATTCATACACTCTTCCTAGTAAGTCCTTTTCTCCATTTTGATGAAGCTTTATCGTTGAAATTAAGTCAATCAGTTCTCCAAGTCTTCTCTTATCAATTTCGGGTCTTGCATAACGCTTATCCAGTACACCCTTTAAAGATGTATTCTCTTTTTCAATGAGTATCATGGCATCATCAATAAACTGACCGATTTTGGGATCCTTTGCATTGTCTTTGATAAATGTCCAGCTCGCTTCTTTAGGAACCCAGAAGATATTCTCAGCTTCATACTCATCTCGGTCCTCTTCAAAGCCTGCGCCTTCTTCTACAAGCGCATTAAACTTTGTTTCAAATTTATCGGATATGTACTTCAGGAAAATGAGTCCCAGTACCACGTGTTTATATTCACTGGCATCCATGCTGCCTCTTAATTTATCGGCCGCTTTCCAAAGTGTCTCTTCAAATCCAATGTTTCCTGTATTCTCAGCCATTAGTATTCCCTCCAAATGTTTAATAGTTATGATCATCAAAGACTTCAAAAATTTCACTTTCAAAGCCTTGTTGTTCTGGTTCGCTGCTTACCCAATCAGGTAAGACTTCATAATAGTGAGCCAACGCTTCAATCGTTTTGTGTAGAACTGATTCATGCTGCACTTTTTCAAGTAGTTCTACGATGAGTTTATAGGTCTCTAAGTATGGATTATTATCTACTATATCCATTGCAGCCTTAAATCTTGATATGAGTTTTGCTTTTTCAATATCTCGCTCGATGGCATTCATTTCTTCTTTATCGTAAATGGGAACTTCAACTAGATCATTCATCTCACCCAAAGAAAACTGCTGTTCATGTTTTTTGATCACAGGCTTAAGCTCTCTTTTCAGCTTTTCCTTCTGAATCTCTAACTGATCAATTTCTGTAAGCTCACGTCCAAAATAGGACTGAGCGATACCAAAGAGTTCTTCTAAAACTGGTAGATATTTCTTTGGAATGTTCTGTCGCCCTTTCACCCACATGTTTATATTTTGTTTTTTTATACCAAGTTTTTCTGCAAGTTCTATATGCTGAAGATTAAAGAGGTTTAAAATGTACTCTAATCCAATCAAGTTCTCACCTCCTGGTGCAGGGCAATGTTCCAACCTAATATTTATTATAATTTATTTTATTGACTGGGTCAATATTTAATGTAATTGTTTTCTAATTTTTTGACAATAATTCTATCAACTCACCACATTGATTATTACGCAGTAATAGCGCCAGTACGGGCTGAGGCCCGTACCAGCAGTACTCGCTAATAGCTCCGCCAAGATTCCTCTTAGCTCCACTAGATTTCTAGTCTTTGCTTAGCAGTAAATTCCCTCAT
>JAAYFL010000125.1 GCA_012728235.1 Synergistaceae bacterium | reverse complement strand
GTTAATGCCACAGAAGTAGATTCAATTACAAAGGGCGGAACATATACCGGAACTTTGCCCACAGATGCAGAGCTTAAGGCTATGTTTACTGTGTCCGGAAATTTGGACGCAACCGAAACGGATAAAACAAGCGGCATTACTTGGAACTTTAACTCGGGCTCTCACTACTTTGACGGCATGGCTGCAGGTGAAACCCTAATTCTTACTTATACCGTACAAGTCACTGACCCGCATGGTGCAACTGATGCTCATGACGTGGTAATTACCATTACCGGCACAAATGACGCTCCGACTATAATTGCAGGCGGCGTACTAACAGGCTCTGCCACAGAGCTTGTGGACAAGCATGCAGATGAAAATACACTTGACCACACAACTTCCGGATACTTTGACGTCACTGATGCAGACTTGACTGACGCAGTTTCTGTCTCTGCAACTCCTCAAGGAGTTGGCTATCTTGGAACATTCACTCCTTTCGTGGATACGCAGACAACAGGCGGGGCTACAGGAAAAATAACCTGGGAATTTAAAGTAAATGATTCTGCTTTGGACCATCTGGCAAAAGGTGAAACTGTTACACAGCTATATGATGTAACTGTAGATGACGGTAAGGGCGGAACAGATACCGTTACTGTGACTGTAACTATTACAGGTACAAATGACGCGCCTGAGATCCATGTCAGAGCAGGCGACAGCGATGCTGAGTCTTTGACAGAATCAAACATAGCACTAACAGCAACCGGGAAATTATCGCTTTCAGACGTTGACATTATTGACGTTGTCAATGCCACAAAAGTAGATTCAATTGCAAAAGGTGGAACATACACAGGAACTCTGCCTACTGACACAGATCTAAAAGCGATGTTCTCCGTTACAGGAGGGCTTACAAATACCGAAAGTGACAAAGATAACGGCATTACTTGGACATTTAATTCGGGCTCTCACTTATTTAGCGAATTGGCCGCAGGTGAAACTCTAATTCTTACTTATACTGTGCAAGTCACTGACCCGCATGGTGGAATTGATACCAAAGACGTAGTAATTACCATCACCGGTACAAATGACGCACCGATCGCTGTTGCTGATGTTGATAACGTTAAAGAAGATGTAACTGTACAAGCCACTGGAAATGTTTTGACAAACGACACTGATATAGACGCAGGAGATACTAAGGAAGTCATTGGAGTCACTGCAGGAGATACCGGAACAGAAGTATCCGTAGGTGTAGGCTCCAATATAACGGGTACTTATGGAACTCTAGTTGTAAATGCAGACGGTACTTACACATATGACTTAGATAACAGTGCTGTAAATGTACAAGAATTGCTAGAAGGTCAGAAAGTATATGACGTCTTCACTTACACAATGCAAGACTCAGAAGGAGCGAAAAGTACCACCACTATAACGATTACTATTGAAGGTACAAATGATATTCCAGTTGCTGTAGCTGACATTGACGGAGTAAAAGAAGATGATACTGTTCAAGCTACAGGAAATGTACTACTAAATGACACTGATGTAGATGCAGGAGACACGAAAGAAGTTATAGGTGTTAAAGCCGGATATGACGGATCGGATGTATCGGGCAATGTTGCAACTTCCGTTGACGGAACTTATGGATC
>JAAYFL010000124.1 GCA_012728235.1 Synergistaceae bacterium | reverse complement strand
CAGTCACAGCAGAAGCAACCGAACTCCCATGGGATCTGCTTAAGACTATGAGAGATAAAATCATTGCAAACGTACCGGGAGTCAATAGAGTGCTGTGGGATATCTCAGATAAACCCGTAAGTACGATAGAGTGGGAATAAGTCCCGAGTGGTTTAGAATTTTATTACAAAAATATAGTAAATATCCAAAATGCAACGATAAAGATATCGTTGCATTTTTCGTTTTTGTATTGGTATAAACTTTACATCAGCCATGACATATAGTGTTTCTGGTGTATCTTTAGAGGGTGATACTGGAGTTTCAATAGATTTAACTCTTTTTAAAAAGTTATGTATTGTTTGTCTAGGAAATAATCCTGCTTTAATATCTGCAGGACAATAATAAGTGCCTGTTGATCTACAACGATATTCGGTTCTTCTATAGGTTACAGGTCCATTAATAGTAATTATAGTTCTATTACGTGTATTCTTAACATAGTATTTATCAGTTCTATTAGGAGTATTTATAAACTCATAATCATATTTTTCTAAAGTTTCTTTTAGCAGTTGTCTACAAAAGTTATCAGAAAACAAATTCATATCTTGTACTAATTTTGCATAATTAAACGGGTCAGTAGGATCTAGTATAGGCTGAGTAAAATCATTTATGTTTTTAAGTCTTTGTGTTAAGATATTCATGCGATAGTCTCTATTCTAAATTCTATACAAATTTAATTATACGAGATTATCGCTTTTATATTCCACAAGAAGTTTACACTATCTTGACTTATTTTGACTTGTAATAATAAGTGATATAGTTTATAATTATTATTTTTACTAGCTAAATTTTAAAATGGTTAAAAATATGTATTGCCAACGATTTTACGAAATTTGATGAGCATGCAGTAAATCAAATGCAGAAGAATATTAAACTTATTAAATATAAAAAATTTGGTAATGACCTAATTCTATTTGAACAAATAAACACTCCCATTGTAAAGCCTATTGTAGAAGGTAATGAGGGAGGAACATCTATAAAAAAGTAGCAGATAAAACCTTTGCTGAGCAATTAGAAGGAACGAGTAATGAGCTAAGAGAAACCTATTATTCAATTCGTGACTATATATTATCTCTTGGTGATGATGTATCTGAAAATCAATTGAAGCTATATACAGCATTTAAAAAGATTAGAAATATCGTATGTGTAGAAGTAAGACAAAAAAGCATACTACTATACTTGAGGCTTAACCCAGATAATTACTTAGAAGAACAAAAAGCAGGCTTAGTAAGGGATGTTAGTAACATTGGTCATTGGGGAACAGGAGACTTAGAAATAACATTAAAGTCAGCCGAGAAACTTGAAAGGATTAAATACCTGATAGATCAGAGTTATAACGAAAATTGATGATTAAATTCCATGATTAAATTCTTACAATTAGTTTTAATATAGAGTAGAACGCCTTAAATATAAGGGTTAAAGTAGAATCATTAATCGATTAAAATTCCACATAAAAAGAACATATAAGAAAGGAGAAAAAATGCCAACAGAAATAAAAACCTGGGAGATACAAGATGGTAGTTTGAAAGAAATAAAAACATCTTTAGTTGAATATGGTAAAAAATAAAAAGGAGGATGCAGAATGAAGAAGAAATTAGCAAGCGTAATGATGGTATTACTTATGCTGTTAAATACACCTGTTACAGGTGGTGGTATTGCGTATGCAGAAGAACAAACAGGAGATGTGACTAGAAGCGGTCTTTTAGGAATAGCTAAACATTTCCATATATTTGCTAATAAAGCTACGCTAAAGGCGCATACAGCAGGAAATGTAGCTGTTGGAGATTTAGATGCACAAAGCAACTTTGGTACAATAATTAAAGAAGGTACACTTAAACTTGATATTTCATATATACAAAATGCAAAATTTATTCAGAGTAACTCGTTTGTAAATTCTTATGGAAACAGAAAAAATAAAGCCGTTTTCGGAGAGAATGTGCAGTTGACATTGGTAGATAATGGCAATAAAGTCGCTGCGAATGGTAATAAGTTAGATCATCTAAATAAAGACGAAATTTTTCAGGATAAAAATGGGAACCAATACATAAACTTTGCTGAAGAATTTAAAAAATTAAAAAACTCATCTGATGAAATAGCGACACACCCACAAACACCAAGTGTTGAAAAGAATTTTGATGATGAAAACAACAGATACTTTGATGTTAGCAAGGTAAAGACAACTGCATCGGGGACAGTAATTTTAACTAAAACTGATGAAGATGGTAAATTACTTGATGATGTAGTATTTGATTTATATGAAGAGGGCAATAATTCGCCTATTAAATCAGGACTAAAAACTAAAAATGGTAAAATTACAGTTACAGATTTAGAAAAAGGAAATTATTATTTTAAAGAAGTTACAACCATAGAAGGTTATGATGTTGATTCAAGTGAACAAAAATTTTCTATAAAAGATGAAAATTTAGGATCAGGGAGTACAATTTATTTAGATTTAACTAAAGAAGAGATAGAAAAAGATAGACCAATTATCATAAAAGGTATTGATAAAAATGGTTCTAATATAATTGTAAATGTAGATACCAAAAATGCTCAAACTATAAATATAGGTGCTGAAATCAAATTGCAATATACAGATGGAACGGACAGATCGAATCATGAAACAGAAGATTTTAGCGATGCAGTAGTTCTATGGAATTTTAAAAATAGAGCTTCTAATCAAGTTATAAATATAAACCGAGCAAGATTTCAAGGTAGTATTTTAGCGGTAGGAAATACTGTTGAAGTTGGGCAGAATGTTGATGGTTGCATAATTGCAGATACTGTAAATATTACCGGCGGTGAAAGCCATAGATGGGATTTTCAAGAAAAAAATGGCAACAATGGAAAACCTGCTGAACTTACTATGGTGAACAAGCTAAAAGAGGTTCCTACAAAACCAGAAAAACCAAAAACAGATACTCCAGATAGAAATCTACCAAATACTGGAGATACGCAAGATCCATTCTTATACAGCATAATATTAGGGATTTCAGGTTTAGGCTTAATTTTACTTGGAAACTGGAAAAGAAAAAATGAGAGAAAAGAAAGGTCTTAAAAAACTAAACTTTTTACAAGTAGCGGGTATTCTGCTTGTTATTCTCTCTATAAGTTATTTTGCTTATTCTAGTATAAGAGTAGAAGATAGAAAAAATGAAATTGAAAGAGATAAAGTTACTTTTATCAAAAATGCAAAGTTAGATGTTCTCCAAGACAACAAAAAAGTTAATATTTCTAATACTAATAAGCAAGAGAACAAAGTTTTAGTGGAGAATCTAAATGACAAAACACAGCATAGAGAAGTTGATGGAGATGATGAAATCATCATCTCCAATGCTATAGGCTACATTGAAATAAATAAGTTAGGTGTTACACTGCCAATATTTTCAGGAACAAGTAAAAAAGAACTAAGGGAAGGTGTTGGTATAGTAGAAAGTACTGATTATCCAACAGATGAAAAAAATATACTAAGTGTAATAGCTGGTCATAGAGGTGGATATAATGGGGAACAATCATTTTTGAATATCCATAAACTTGAACAAGGGGATCAAATAAATATTACGACAGGGGTATGAAAATATTTGATATGAACGAAAAGATAAGTAGGATTCCTAGATAACAATTTAATAAAACAAGATTTCCCCAAAAGAGGACTTTTTAGGTTCTGTGTCAAATGTTGGGGTAGGAGACTAAACATCTCCTATCCCTTTTTATTTATATTCATTTTTCTATCTTCCTATCGCACTACAAAACAATATTCTTCTTCGTACATTCATGAAGTTAGGAATCCCAAAAGAGATTCTTTTAATGACCTTAATCAAGTTATTGAAACCTTCTGTTCTACCGTTGGTCAGTCCAGTTTCAAAGTGACGTAATATCTCTTCTTTCCAATTCTTATGGGCATGAATACATTCATGAAACTCCTTTAATCCAGAGGTTTCTGCGAGAAGAAGCCAATACTCCAGTTTTTTCTTCTGCTTCTTTCCTTGTTTTTGCATCTAAGAATAAGACATACTGTTCTTTCAAAATATGGGCATCACAAATGTCTGGGCTTTGTGCTTTCATGACAGAAAGCTTTGCTTTTTGGTCTTCATCGAGTTTTCTTTCGTGTTTTCTAAGAATCGATTTACTTCGTTTAAAGTACAGTCGCTCTTTTTCAGGAAGTGTATTTTGCACTCTTTTTCGTGTGTTTTCTAATGCCCAAAAACATTGTCTCGCAAAATGAAACTTATCTGCAACGATGCGTGCATTGGGAAAGTGCGTTCTTGCAATGTTTGCGAAGTTTTGGCACATGTCCATGACTACATAGCGTACCCGTGCTTTTTCTTCTTTGGAAAAGCGTGAGAAATAGGAGTGAAGATCTTCTTTGTTTCGAGAAGGAAGAATATCGTAGATGTTCTTTTTCACACCGTCGACAAGAATACATTGGTACTTTTCATGACCTGCATTTCCTTTGAACTCGTCGATACAAAGAGTAATGGGAAGTCTCTCTGGAACGGGTTGTAGATGCGAAAAGATACGTTGGACCGTGAAACCGCTGATTTGGTATTGTTTTGCAATGCTTTTGACGGCACAGATGCCTTTTAAGGCATGAAGAATACACTGAATATTTTCTTTGGTTCTACGCTGATAGCGCCCCACAAAGTCATAGGTTTCAGTAAATCTTTTTTGACAGCATTTACATACAAATCGTCTTTTTTTCAATGTGAGAATGAGAAGTTTCGGACCGAGGAGAAAATGTTGTATTTTCTGCGTACGATAGTCGTGTATGGCTGTTTTCTGCGATTGGCAAATAGGGCAACAAGGGATCTCTTGTATGGCATTGAGTGAGACTTCGATTGCCCACTGGGTTTGTACACAGTCCTCAATGGTAACACCTTTTAAATTCAGTAGATTTTCGTTATAATAGTTTTGCACTTATCTTCACCCTTTCTATTATTGGTCGTGCTTTAATTGTAACGGGAAATGGAGATAAGTGCATTTTTTATAGAACCAAAAATAAGACCGTAGTTTAAAGTTACGGTCTTTTTGCTTACATATTATGAGGATTAATTTATTTAGACATCTTCAATGGCTACTTTCAAATGCAAAAAATAACATAAAGAAGATTGTAAAAGTAACTAATACGACAGGTGTTATTTACAAAAATGAAATTGATTATATGAGAGAAAAAATAGAAAAATTGTAAAAGAAATATGGGATATACATTCCCTTCTTCTTAATAAATCAAAAGAAAGTTCTGGTGATTAGTATGGCAATTACAAAAACACATCCAATAAAATCAACTCTAAATTTGGCAATAGATTATATTACTAAGAACGAAAAAACTGATGAAAAAATTTTAGTATCTTCATTCAAATGTTATCCATCTACAGCCCACATTCAGTTTATAAAAACACGAGAATACAATGATACTAAAGGAACAGTCTTAGCTATACATTTAATTCAATCTTTCTACCAGGAGAGGTTGAATCCTATAAGAGTTGTTGAATCCTATAAGAGTTAATGAAATTGAATTGCAATATGTAAAAAAGAACAGCCTTATGCATATAATAAATGGACTTCGGTTGAAATAGAAGATCGAAATAAAGATATGCTAAACCAAGCGAGAGAAATTTGGCCAATGGTTGTTACAGATTTTCGACCTGAGAAGTATATCGAAGAAAAAGTTTCTTTGGCAGACGATTATTCTTTAACTGGTAAATTAATTAATGGATATGAGTATCTAGGAGCTTATACAAGTGTTAAAAATTGGCAGGAAATGTATTTGGGAATGATTGAGCTTATTATTGAGGACAATCCTCAAGTTCTGATTCATCAAGTAAATAAAACTGAAAATGGTATGCAATATTACTTTGACAATCATCGAAGTAAACCAAAATATAAAAAAATATATGATGGTATTTTTGTTAATACGAATACAAGTACAAGAACAAAAATGATGGGCTTACGCCAACTATTTGAGCTATATGAAATTGACGAAAACGAGTTAACATTTGTGTTGAAGACATCTGAAGAGAATGGAGATGTTAATTTAAAAAATAAAACACAGTTAAAAGCTACCTCCAGGAGTATTTAGAGAGAGACGAAGATTTTCAGAAAATCAAACGAGAAAATTGATATGATAAATTTAGAATACCTGAACACACTATTAGAAGTTGATAATAGAGATGAGGCTCCTTTACAAGAAGATGAAAAGGTTTTTTTGTCGCAAAGTTATCTGTTTTTGGCGATGAAAAAGATAAGGTTTTAGGGCCACCGGATTCAGCTATTTATGAAGGGTGTCTATTTCGCAATAGATTTAGAACATAAGATAGAATACGACGGAGCTGATGGACTGCTTAAGGTATGTATTACTAGATTCCTTCGGAATATAAATGGTTATAAAATGAATAAACAAGTTATCAACAAAGACCACCGGCAACTTTAAACGACAAGCGTATAAGGAAAAGAGTATAGAATTACTTTAATGCCACACTAATGCTGCTTGCTGAAAAGCTTCATTTAATAGGCTTTCTTTTTTTGTATGTTAACAATAGATAGAAAGAAATAAATATAGATTTTTTAAAAAAACATATGGTTGAAGGAAAGATTACAACCTATTGTTCGATATAATAATGAACGTGCGAAGGAAGAATTGTAATAGAAAATGAGTTTTCTTAAAGCTTATAACAAAATAATAATATAGTTACTAACAATTTATGCAAGGTTAAATTTTTATGTTATATGAGAGGAGTTATTGTATGCAAAAGAGTGGTAGTCTTAAGGGCAAATTGTTGCTACTGTTTGTTTCGGTGGCATGGGCAAGCTCAATAGTTGCTGTTAAGGGTTCAACCGATTTTATTCCACCTGGAATGCTGCTCGCAACACGTTTCACCATTGCTAGTATTGTTCTGGCGGTGATTTATAGAAAGAAACTTAAGTTAATTGACAAGGAGTACATAAAGTCGGGAATTTTCATAGGAATATGTCTGTTTTGTGCTTATTTCTCACAGACAATCGGTGTAATGCTTGAGATGCCAGGAAAGAGTCATTTTCTCTCTTCAGCATACTGCATATTTGTACCATTTATTGGATGGGCAGTTTTAAAAGAAAGACCAAAGCTATATCACATTGTAGCGGCTGTAACGTGTGCGATTGGTATTATCTTTGTTTCCGTTGCCGGATCGTTAAGCATAAGCTTTGGAGATACTATATCAATAGTAAGCTCGCTTTTCTGGGCTACTCAAATTGTTGCGATTGCTAAATGGGGCAAAGGAAAGGACCCGGGAATTATAACAATGCTTCAATTTATTGTTTCTGCTGTACTTGCGTGGATTTTTACTTTGACACAGGAAGATCTCTCTATAGGTCAGGTTAATGGGACAGTTGTTTTTGGGGTTCTATATCTGGGTATCGTTTGCTCAGGACTTTGCTTCTTGTTTCAGACAATTTCACAAAAAACAGAATCCCCGACAAGTGTTTCTATCATATTAAGTTTTGAAAACATTTTCGGAATTGTATTCGGAATGGTATTTTTTGCAGAAACTTTGACAATAAACAAAGCAATTGGATTTGTTCTTATGTTTGCAGCCATTCTTATCGCAGAATTACATCCAAATTGCCTTAAAACTAAAGCAGAAAAAGCATTAGAAACTTCCAATGAAATTGCTTAATTAGATAGATAAGTTGGCTTAATTGTATTTTGAGCGAATTATGCTAATTTTGTAACTGTTCAAATAATCCTTGTATTACTGCCAACACGGATGTAAAATGAACAGGAACTTAAAAATGGGGAGCTTGTGAGACAGGCTGAGAGGAAGGTGTAACCTTCGACCCCTATACCTGATTTGGATAATGCCAACGTAGGGACATTTATATTTCCGTGATTATATGCGGGGAGTTTACCAAATCGGTAGCTCTTCGCATTTTTTATTTGGAGGAAATTCTTATGGTTAAAATCAATGGAACTGATTATGATATCTCCGGACAGACGCTGGCACGGTATTTGGCTACAACCGGTTATGATTGTAAACGTGCTGCTGTGGAGCTGTCCGTGGCTATGCCTCTTTCCTGGCTTCCATTAATCAGCGATTATACTCGTGAGGCAGAAAAACCGACAAAGGCGACTGCTGTCAGCGTCATTGTATATGGAGTCGTTAGCTGCTGGATGTATGTCATCGGTATGGGTGCAACGATTTTTACAGGCACATCCGATATTGCTCAGATCATGGTAAAAGCAGGACTTGGCATTGCCGCTCTTCTAATCATTGTGCTTTCAACCGTTACAACTACCTTTTTGGATGCATACTCTACCGGCGTTTCCAGTGAAACGATTTCCAAAAAAATCAATGGAAAATGTATAGCTGTCGGTACAGCGGTAATTGGTACCATAGGTGCAATTTTCTTTCCCATCACAGATATTACGGATTTTCTGTATCTAATCGGTTCTGTTTTTGCACCTATGATTGCAATTCAAATTGCAGATTATTATTTTTTGAAACAGGAATGTAGTGACCATAGTGTGAACTGGACGAATCTG
>JAAYFL010000123.1 GCA_012728235.1 Synergistaceae bacterium | reverse complement strand
TTCTCTATTAAAATCCAGTTTACGAAGAATCGTTTTAAATAGAGTTTCATCAATCTTATTATTATAGGCAAACTCAGATAGATTACCTTTTAAATATGAAGTATCTTGCGAAATATAAGAAATTTTTAGTCCACTTGCTAACATAAAATTTCCGGTAAATTTAATATCATCTCCATTAATCAATTTTAGGATACTAGACTTACCACTCCCATTTTTTCCTATAATGGCAACTCTATCACCTATATTGATTCTGAAATTAAGATGACTGAATACTTCTTTATCTCCATAAGACAATGATAAATCATTCGCTTCTATTAGGCACTCTTTGTGAAATTCAAGTGGCGAAATTTTTAAGTCATCATATTGTTCGATGTTGTGGAGCAGCTCTGATTTTTGTGAAACAGCTTCTTGATGTCTTGACTCAATATTTTTGGCACGTTTCATCGCTTTTGCAGCTTTATGTCCAACATAACCCTTATCCAGACCCGATTGGTACCAGGTACCTTCACGAGGTACCTCTTTTTTTATAATATCTTTAGAGTTAGTATGCATTTACGTGACCCCCCTAATAACTTAATCAAAACCTAATTATAGATATTCTAAATAATTTTGCTAAAAGAGCATGTATGAGAGCTAGTGGCAGATAAATAAAGGTTGCAAGCATCATACTTATTTCATAAAGAAGCCCGCTTCTCTCATCTACTTCTTCTTTCTTTCTAAACCTGCTAACAAAAGAACCCCAAGCAACACCAGCAGAGTTTCCAAACATCATAATTCTTATTGCTCCTAAAATACCTTTTGCTTCTGGAAGCCCATATACTTCTACTAGTCGCTCCCAAGATTTATTAGATGGATTTCCTCTAGTTTCAGCGTAATGTTGAGAAAACAATACCGCAGACATTTGTTCTTCCGGAACATCATCGCTTACCCCTGCCAACATATTTTGAATTTCCTCATTTGACATACCTGCCTCAAGTGCCATCTTAGTGTGTGCATAAGAGCAAAACAAGCATCCATTTACCTCTGTTACAGCAAGCATAATACGTTCAATGAAAGGCTCTTCTAAAAGGTCATTTCTTTTAGCATAGATAAAATCATAGACTGAAAAAAAGGTAAGATAATATATTTTATAAAATTCACCTAATGAGTATAATTTCCTTCCCATAGTATCTTTCATATCTTAAGCACCCCTAACATTTTATTCATTCCACAGTCTTCCTTCTATCCATTTTAAATGAAACCATCCTACAACACAATGTCTATGATATGTCTAGATCCTAACCCTAGCTTCTTTTCATGGTTGGAGAGGACATCTTTATGCGAAGGGAAGGCAAGAGAAATTATAATAGTTTTATGTACATCCTGTGCATCGCTTGCAATGACTGAAATCTAAAATTTATTGACAGGTTTTCCAAACATAATTTTTACAAACAACTATTTTTTCAAGCCTTACACCCAGGGGGCATAAAGCTTTACCGTCGTTACGCTTACTATCATTCAAACTCCTCTTTTCTTTTGCAATTGTAAGTTTGCCCGTTGTTGTGTTCGCAAATAAGAAATCGTTTTGATGTTCTGAATATAACTGTTCATAAAAATTTTTTCGAAATAATTTCGTAAGCCACAACAGACTAAAACTATCCATACAAAACACAAAGGAACCGTCCCCTTGTGTTGAAGAACAGTCCCTTGTGTTGCCTTCAAACTTTTTATATTTCACAACTTGTCCTGGTCAAGGGGAATTGTAACACCTGTGTCCAAAGTCATTAAGCAACTTGCTTTTTAGCTGGGGGCAGTCCGCCGTTGAAGGAATGAGGGCGGATGAGGTTGTACCACAGGTATGCAAAATCCGAAACCGCCGTA
>JAAYFL010000122.1 GCA_012728235.1 Synergistaceae bacterium | reverse complement strand
TACACAATAAAAAGAAGTTTGGTAGCTCCAGCGAAAAGCAGGCAGCTGACCAGATTTCTTTACTTGATCTTTTTGATGAAGCAGAGCTTACAAAACTTCCCATAAGCCTTGAACCTGAGGCTGATAAGGTCTTTGAAGATCAGGCTCCTAAGAAAAAGAAAAAGAGAGCAGGGCGTGGAGACTTTGCTAAGGACTTAGAGACAGAGATTATAGAGTATAAAATTGATGAAGGTGAGTCTGTCTGCGACGAGTGTGGAAGTGAGCTGGCCACCATGAAAAAAGAGATTAGGACCGAGATAAAGATAATCCCAGCCCAGGTTAAGAGGGTAGAGCATGTCACCTACACTTATAGCTGTAGATCTTGTGATAAAGAGGGTCTATCTGGCTTTATTAAAAAGGCTCCAGCCCCTAAGGCTCTAATTCCTAAGAGCCTTGTGTCCCCTAGCCTTATGGCCTACATCCTAAACCAGAAGTACACTCTGGCCCTACCTCTATACAGGCAGGAGCAGGAGTTTAAGAGGCTAGGAATAAATCTTAGCAGACAAAACCTATCAAACTGGACTATAAAGGGGGCTGGTCTACTTAAGGGGCTCTATAAGGAGCTAAAAGACGAGCTCCTAACCCAGGAGCTTCTCCACGGCGACGAGACCACCCTGGAGGTACTAGAAGAACCTGGTAGAAAAGCCACTCAAAAGTCCTACATGTGGCTTTACAGGAGCTCTCGTCATAGTAAAAAGCCAGTAATCCTTTTTGATTATAAGACCAGTAGAAGTGGGGATAACGCCAAGATCTTCCTTGAGGGCTGGCAGGGGACTTACCTTCACTGCGATGGCTATGCCGGCTATAAAAAGATTGAGGGTAAAAAACTCTGTGGTTGCTGGGCTCACGCTAAAAGAAATTTTCACGATGCCTGGCAGGCTAACAAGAAAAACCAGGAAGCCAAAAAGTGTGAGGACTACATCAGTAAACTCTTTGCCCTGGAGAAGAAGGCTGATGAAAAGGGGCTCACTAATGAGGCTCGCCTTGAGATGAGAAAAGAGGAGTCATCAAAACTAGTGACTAATTTCTACGACTACCTGGAGGAACTCTCTGTTATAACTCTCCCTCAAAGCCTACTTGGAAAGGCTATTACTTATGCTAAGAACCAGAGAGAGTATCTAACTACCTTCTTAGAAGACCCCAGAATCCAGCTTAGTAACAATCTAGCGGAGCAGTCCATAAGGCCTTTTGTCATAGGTAGGAACAATTGGCTCTTTTCAGCAAGCCCCAGAGGGGCTAGCTCCTCTGCCCTTATTTATTCCATCATACAAACAGCTATAGCAAATAATCTAAAGCCCTATCACTATCTGAACTACATCTTTGAAGAGATTCAGCTAAACGAGGAGCTACAGGTAGTGGACCTTCTTCCCTGGTCAGATAAGATACCGGAGGAATGTAAGAAATAAACGATGCTAAATGAACAAACATCCAGACAGGTCAAGAGCAATAATGACCAGCTGGATGTTTTTTTAATGGGTGCGCCCTTGGTTTGACGCTTACAAAACGGAAGCTTTTTTAAATTCTTTTACTTCTTTTAGTAACCTTCTAATCATCTAATCACCCTAAATCGATATTTCTTTTGATCTTGTCCAAGACCTCAAAAAAAACATCTAGATCTTTCTTTTTTATATTTTCTCTAAGTATATCCTCCAGCTTGTCTAAGTATTGATCCATTTCATCTATAACTGCTAAAGTAAGTGGGGTAATCCTAATTTCCTTCAGGCGCCCATCATGGAGGGCCCGGCTACGCACAATGTAACCATCACGCTCCAGTACATTAAGCATTTCTGTTGCAGTTGATCTACGTATATGAAGATGCTCCTCTATATCTTTTTGATATACTGGACCTTCTTCTTTGTTAATAAATACTAAAATACGAATCTGGCTATGAGTTAATACTAGAGGTTCACTACTGCGATCCTTTATTATTCTTCTTTTTATTAACTGCTGAGTCTCACGAAGTTCTAATCCAATTCTTCTTGGCATGGCTTCCCTTTATTTACATAATTGTTAGGCACCTAACTATATTACTACTACAAACTATTTTTGTCAATGAATTTTCTCAGTTATACCATAATCTGTAGTTCACAAGAATAATCCAATAAAAAAGGCCCTTCATTTAAAAAACCAAAAAAGCAAAAGAAAGAGTGGGCCTCCGAGACATTCGTCTCGTCGAACCACTCCTATTCTTATGCTTCTAATAAAATATCACTTATTGGCAGAATTCTTATCTACCAACACTATTTGACATAGTGCCATTTAAGAAAGGCCCATTAGTTGACTTTTATCTATCTGTATATATTGGTATTTCAAATCTTAGACTATAACCAGTAACCTGGCCATAGAGTTCTCTAATTCTTTCTGTCTGAGACTTTGCCCAGGCAATATCAGTTGCGTACTGATGGCCGGTTTCAAGATAATTATATCTCATCTTATAAAGGGTATATTGTCCCTGGTCGTTGTGGATGTAACTGTTAGCAATCCACTTGGCCCCACCTATTATAGCCTTTTCTGGTGTAGTCCATCCCTCATTATAAGCTGTTTGTGCACCCAGAGTAACTGGATTACTATCATAGGCACCAATACCATACATGTTGTAAACAGTCACTCCATTTACCTCTTGGCCTGTAGCCAAAGCAGATTGACCATTTCCAGTTTCGAGTAGGGCGTGGCTGACTAGATAAATCTCATTTACATCATGGAGCTGGGAAGCCTCTACAAAGGCGGCTCCCTTACCTTCCAGAATACCTTTGCCCTTTAGAACCTTGTTTAGCTCAGACGCAGAAATTCCAGTATTACTCCTTAAGTCAAGGAACATAAACATATCCACGTTTACTCCGTCAGTGGATATAGCTTCATTGTTCATAATCCAGCCCTCTTGACCATCATGCTGAATCTTTAGCCATGAACCACTCTTGCCAAGAATCATATATGAGTTATTTGCCGCAAGATAAGCCAGAGCATCAGAGCTAGATGAAGCTTGGGCTCTTAGAGCAGTTCCATTGGCTAGAATAGAAACAAAGTTACCTAAATCCTTGGCTGGTAAAGTTTTACCTGAATTGACATCTATTGCAAAATCTGAGTGAATCCATGCATCATTCCCAGAATATTTAATCTGGTACCACACTTCACCTTTATAAACTGTTTCGCCATAAACTTGGTATTCTTCTCCAGGATAGGCTTGACCATAAATTTCATTATGGGTACCTGCCCCAGAACGAGCATTAACTTCACCAGTAATCCTAACCCTACCGACAGTAGCTGGTTTTGACGTTGGTATATCAAAAGTTAGGAAGTTCTGAGGATCCATCTCTGCTAGAATTTCTTCATAAGTGGCTTCAACCCAGTAACCATCCTTCCACTTGACTGCACTACCTACTTGACTTTTTGCAAAGGCTTCTAGAGAACCATACTGCGCATAAGTTATGGTGTGGTCACTTGAAGTCTTTTCTTCAAGGACAAAGCTTTCTTCAAAGACCTTTTCAACCGCGGAAGCCTTAATATCTTTAGCTTCAACTTTAATAGTATAACTACCTACGGCCTTTGGTGTAAAAATAGTTGACTCATTTTCTGAGAAATCACTTAATACTTCATAGGTAGATCCCTCTTTTATTGAGAACTTGTAGAGAACTCTATTACTACCAAAGGCAGTAGCAGATATCTCAACTGGGCCACCAGTATAGTTAAGAGAAGATAATATCAAGCTCAAGTCTGTAACCTTTTGCGGACCAATGTCTACATAGGATCCATGAACCCATCCTTTTTCAATCTTATACCAGATATTCCCACTGGAATCTCTAGCTTCATCATAATAGCTATGAACTGTTAAATCCGACACAGTAGTTACAATATTTGAGGATGTGGTAGGATTCTCTCTGACATTCAGTACAGAGTAATTTACCCTTAAAGTTCCTTTTGAGGTTGGCTTGTCTGCTTCTGTAGAAGACCCACTATAGGAAACATTCTCAGAGTGCATATAACCCTTAGTCCCTTTATAGTCTACCTCATACCAAACATCTCCACTGCTGTCCTTGGTTTTACCGGTAACGTTAATAGTATCATTTTGTTTTAACTGGCCCAGCTCTGTACCCCAAGGTATTTGTCTTACCCTTGCAAAACTATAGGTTACCTTGAGGCTACCTGTTAACTTTTCCACTTCAAGAGGCTTAGAAAAACTCACATTCTCTGAATGTATATAACCATCTTTGCCATTAAACTTAATTTTATACCAAATAGCTCCATCGCTATCCTTAGTCTTACCAATTACCTCAGCACTCTCGCCTTGGTTAAGCTGGCCTAGAACAGTTCCCCAAGGTGTTTGTCTTACCCTTGCAAAGCTGTAAGTAACCGTTACAAAACCACTTAAAGCTTCATCTTTAACAGATGAGCTGGAGTCCTTAGTAAAGCTAATATTATCCTCATGCATGTAGCCATCCTGGCCATTGTACTTTATTTTATACCAGTAGGCCCCATCACTATCCTTGGTTCTAGCAAAAACCTCAGCTGTCTGATTGTAGTTTAGTTCACCTAATATGGTTCCCCAAGGTGTCTTTCTGACCCTAGCAAAGTCCCAAGT
>JAAYFL010000121.1 GCA_012728235.1 Synergistaceae bacterium | reverse complement strand
TGAACTTATGATGGAAGCCCTGGACGCTGGAGCTGAAGACTTTGTGGCAGAAGAAGACCACTTTGAAATCTACACATCGGTAGCTGATTTTGGCAGGGTAAGGGATGAATTAAAAGGACTGGGCTATGAGTTTACCATGGCCGAGCTAAGATACCTGCCCCAGACTACAGCCAGCCTATCCAGTGATGAAGAGATAAAGGCCATGGAAAAACTTCTTGACCTACTTGAGGACAATGATGATGTCCAAAATGTCTTCACCAACTGAGAAGGTGCCTAGATGAAATGGATCTTCTCTGTTGATGAGAACTGGCATATAGGCCTCAACGACTGCCTACTGGTTAGGATAGAGGCAGATCTAGAAAGATTTAAGAAGATTACCATGGGCCAGATTATGCTTATGGGCAGAAGGACCTACATGTCTTTAAAAGATGGGGAACCCCTGCCCGGAAGGGTCCATATTGTTTTATCTAGAAATGGTGAAATTGATAAGCCCGGGGTATATGTTGTAAGGAGTAAGCAGGAGGCCTTAGATTTGATTTCCCAGCTTCAAAAAGAAGAGGACAGGGAGGTCTTTGTAATCGGTGGGGGTGAGATTGCTAGGCTCTTTTTAGAAGAGACCACCGAGGCCTATATAACCCATGTTATGGACAGCTTTATGGCTGACACCAACCTACCAGATTTAACTAAGGTAGGCTTCTACTTGGCCTCTAAGAGTCCTGTATATGAAGATGAATTTAAGTATTACTTTGGACACTATAAGAGAAAGGAAAGTTTAATGGATAGAACCTGGGATTTAGAAAAGATATTTAAAAGTGATGAGGATTATTTAGAAGAATTTAATAGGGTTATGGAAGAGGCAGAGAAGCTGCCTTCCTACGAAGGAAGACTTCTAGATAGTTCAGAAAGCCTTTTAGAGGGACTGAGG
The DNA here is from genome assembly GCA_012728235.1 of Synergistaceae bacterium. Classification (NCBI taxonomy): domain Bacteria; kingdom Thermotogati; phylum Synergistota; class Synergistia; order Synergistales; family Synergistaceae; species Synergistaceae bacterium. The sequence goes on along the minus strand of JAAYFL010000121.1, from coordinate 771 downwards.
TTTAGGGAGGAGATATCCAGGCGTTTTACCAAGCTGGCTGTTTATGTCCACCTTAAGCACGACAGTGATACCAGAGAGAGCAAGTATCAAAACTACTCCGCTCAGATTCAGGGTGCTGCTGCTAGACTTGGAGCCCTTTCAGCCTTTTATGATACAGAGATTCTTGCTGCCGACTGGGAGCTTATAGAAGAGTATATGAATGAAAATAAGGACCTGGCCCACTACCGACAGTTTTTGGATAGGATGTTTAGAAACAAGGACCATATCCTCTCGAAGAAGGAGGAGGAGCTTCTGGCTAGTTTTTCTGAGGTACTCTCAGCCCCCTCTACAATCTTTGGCTACCTGGACAATGCAGATATGACCTTCCCCTCTGTCAAGAATGAAAAGGGAGAAGAAGTGGAGCTTACTCAGGGCAATTTTATCCTCTTTATGGAAAGTAGTGATAGAGAGGTAAGAAAGGCAGCCTATGAGGCCTTCTATAGCTCCTATAAGAATCATAATAACACCCTGGCCTCGACCCTTTATAATCATGTAAAGGCTTCTACTATTGAGGCAAAACTTAGAGGCTTTGGCTCAGCTAGAGAGGCCCAGCTCCATGGGACTACAATTCCTGTGGAGGTCTATGACTCACTTATAGAGTCTGTTCACGGAGCCCTGCCAGCCATGGCTAAGTATCTGGATCTTAGGAAGAAGTACCTTGAAGTTGACCAGCTTCATTTCTATGACATCTATGCTCCCTTGGTTGGAGAGCTTGATTATAAGGTAACCTAT
>JAAYFL010000120.1 GCA_012728235.1 Synergistaceae bacterium | reverse complement strand
GCGGCTGGATGCTCGGCGATGCGCTTTATGACTTCGCTTCACCAGTGAATGCAGACACAGTCCTCAATGCAAAGTGGGAGACAAAGGTGGAAACCTATGCAGCGAACTTCTTTGATACAGCCACGCTGAAATCAAAGACAGCCAACAATGCAATAGACAATGCTTTCTTGGATTCCAAGATTGCAGACAATGCTTTCGCAGCGGACGCTGATTCTAGGGGCAAGTTCGCAGATGGCATTTGGACAATTGACAAGTTAGCGGAGGACGCGCGTACGAACATCCTTATGGTTCAGGTAGAGGGACTTGACGCTGGTGATGACATAGCTTCTAGACCAGTATTTGAAGTTCCTACTGGCTATAAAGCGACGATAGTATCAGCGTACATTCTCTCACAGGGGACAGCGACTGGCATTGACGATTCAAACACTTGTGTAGTTGCTTTGGGTCGCAACGCAGACGGTGCGTTTGCTTCAATAACCTACAAGAACAATCCGGCGTTCCCAGCGAGTGGTGTATCAGGTGATATGGGTACTATTGTGGAAGACTACAAGGAATTAGTAGCTGGGAAGAAGATAGTTCTTTCTGTTACTAATGGTTCAACTGCGAAGCCGCCTATGTTTGCGGTACGCATAGTTTATACATTAGAGAAAGCGGGGGTGTAGTAATGATAATAGATAAAAATGCTTTTTTCTGTAATGCACAGGCAGAAACAACTGTTGGAACACACTTGTCAGACACAGTTCTTGACACAGTGGAACTAGGCGACGCCATTGATGAACTTTATTTTATGGCTTCAGTACACACAGCTGTAACCACAACTGGTGGCAAAGTCAAAATTCAGTTCGTAACTGATGACAACAGTGCGTTTAGCTCACCAACAGTATTGTGGGAAACAGCCGCTCTTGAAGTTGCCTCATTGGGCAAAGGTGCAGTTCTTGGTTTAGTTCGTGTACCTAAAGCAGGGAAGCTAGAACGTTATCTCGGCGTACAGATTGTTATCTCTGACGCAGATTTAACAGCTGGTGCATTTGACGCATTCTTAACCAAGGACCCACAGACCAACTTATAATTATGAAGTACCGGATTATAAGGGACACATTATTTAATAACACATTCGTTCGCAAGGGCGAAGTTGTAGATGTGCCTAATGCCAAATTAGCTACTCGGCATATGGAGCCGCTTGATACTGCACCTACAGCGGAAGAGCTCAATCGTGAGTTAATTATTCCTACGCAAGACGAGCTTGATGAAATGACTAGAGCGGAGCTTGTGAAATTAGCGAACGCAGAGGGCTATTCAATGCCTGACGGTATCAGACTTCGTGGCGATATGATAGGTGCTATCAGAAAGTTCAGGGCGAGCAAGGGGGGTTAATCCCCCCTTCCGCTCTACTTATTAATGGAATAAGGGGCGGTGAACAATGGCTAACAAACTTCAGATTTGGAACATGGCATTAAGTAAAATGGGACAGTCTAGGCAGTTGCTAGATACAGAGTCCAATGCCACTCCGGAACATCGCAACTTGGAGAACTTATACAAGCCGACGTTAGACTCTATGTTGGAAGACCATTCGTGGAACTTCGCCAAGCGTGTGGTACAGCTTGAACCTATTGATTTTGAATACAGCCACCCGTCTTGGAATTTTTATTATAAGTATCCTGACTATTGTCTTGACTTAAGGCTCATTGTATATGGCGGTGATGAGCCTGTAACCGTTGTACCGTTTGGACCGCCACTCTCAACACTTCGTACGATACCCTTTGAGATAGTGTCTTATGACTATGAAACAAGGGTGCTTTGTACAAATCTAGAGTGTGCTTGGGCGGAGTACATCACTTCAGATGTAGACGAAGCAATGTTTACACCGATGTTTGTAACTGCTTTCTCATACAGGCTAGGTGCAGAGCTGGTACTGGCGTTAGCTGGCGACATAGCGAAGCACCGAGAACTGATGAGTTATTACACAGCGTTGTTTGAGCGTGGCAAGGAAAGAGTATCGAACGAGGCAGCGAGGGTCATTGGTCCGCAGATATCAAAATATGAGGGCGCAAGGCGATGACCATTAAAGTAAACAACATCGCATGTGTAGGTGGGGAAATCACACCGTCATTATGGAGTAGAATTGACCTTGACAAAGTCAAGGTTGGTCTATCTAAATGTCGGAACTTTATTCCATTTGCACATGGTGGTGCGAGATATCGTATGGGTACTAAGTACATAGCGGAAGTAGGCTCGGAGTGTGTTCTGCATGTTATGGAGTACACTTCAGAGCCTTCAATACTATTGGAGTTTGGGATTGGGTACATAAGATTTGTTAAAGACGGTGCATATATTATTGGTGGCGACGGTGAACCTTATT
>JAAYFL010000119.1 GCA_012728235.1 Synergistaceae bacterium | reverse complement strand
GTGTATTATTTTATAATTTCTTGTATACTGTTTATAAAGGATGCGAGAAATATGATAAGTATGAATTTGAAAGAATTACGAGAAAGACATAAATACACTCAAGAGGAAGTTGCTGAAAAAATCGGTGTTTCAAGGCAAGCTGTTGCCAAATGGGAAAGTGGTAAAACAGTGCCAGATATCAATAATTGTATAGCTTTGGCAGAGTTATATGAGGTGGAATTAGATGCTCTGGTAGGTTATTCCAAAGATGATGAAAAAATAGGCCTTAAGCCAAAAGGAAAACACATATTTGGAATGGTAAAGGTAGGAGAACGAGGCCAGATTGTGATTCCCAAAAAGGCCAGAGATATATTTAAGATCTGTCCTGGAGATTCCTTGTTGATTCTAGGCGATGAGTCACAAGGGATTGGGATTATGAAAAGCGAGGGCTTTCTGCAGTTTGCACAGGAAATTTTTGATGCATATGAATATCAGGAGGAAGATAAATGATTGCTATAGAAACAACAAAGTTAACCAAGAAATTTCAAACAAAAACTGCTGTAAATTCTCTCAATCTTTCTATTAAACAAGGCGAGCTTTTCGCTTTACTAGGAGTGAATGGTGCAGGGAAAACTACAACAATTAAGATGTTGACTTGCCTTATAAGCCCTACAAGTGGTGATGCAGCTTTACATGGTCATAGTATTATCTCCAATCCTCATGGAGTAAAAGAAAAAATTAATGTATCACCCCAGGAAACAGCTGTAGCTCGAAATCTATCTGTTAAGGAGAATCTTGAGTTAATTGCAAGAATATACGGATTTGACAAAAAAGCTACAGCCATAAAAGTAAAAGAGATGATGACGACTTTTAGTCTTACAGAAGTCTCCAAAGATAAAGCAAAAACTTTATCAGGAGGAATGCAGAGGCGACTTAGTATAGCTATGGCCCTTATCACGGATCCGAAAATACTTTTTCTTGATGAGCCAACTCAGGGACTTGATGTTATTTCAAGAAGGGAGCTATGGACTGTGATTGAAAAATTAAAGGGGAAAATCACTATTATTTTAACAACCCATTATATGGAGGAAGCAGAAGCACTTTCAGATAGAATCGGTATCATGTCTGCAGGAAAGTTAAAGGCTACTGGAACGGTGTCAGAATTAATGAGAAAGTCGAATACTAAAACACTTGAGGAAGCCTTTGTTTCATTAGCTACAAAAGAGGAGGTGGAATATTGAAAGCATTAACATTTGCTGTACGTAACAGTAAAGAGATTCTTAGAGAACCTTTGAACTTAGCATTGGGGATAGGTTTCCCAGTGGTTGTATTATTACTCTTATCTATGATCCAAGCTAATATTCCTGTTGAATTATTTGCTATAGATAATCTTATTCCGGGAATAGCAGTATTCGGTCTTGCTTTTATTTCCACATTCTCTGGAATGTTAATAGCTACAGACAGGGGTACTTCTTTTTTGATGCGGTTGTTCACAACTCCACTTACTGCCTCTGATTATATTATGGGTTATACTCTTCCACTGCTACCAATGGCAGTACTTCAAATTGTCATAAGTTATATTGCTGCATTCTTTTTAGGCTTAGCCATAAACCTTAATGTTTTGGTGTCCATAGTTGTGCTTATACCAGCAGCTATAATG
>JAAYFL010000118.1 GCA_012728235.1 Synergistaceae bacterium | reverse complement strand
GTCCTGCTTATCGATAGGAAGGATTTGCAGTCCCAACTATTCAAAACCACGAAAGCTATCAAGTTTGCCGTCAACGAAGCAGGAAGCATTGAGGGCATGAAAAAGTTGATACAAAATACCGCAAGCGATGTAACTGTGGCGATGGTACATAAGTTCGGGGAGAGAAAAGAAACAGTTGGCAAGTTTCCGGTGTTGAATAGATCGAGCCGAATTCTTGTCATGATTGATGAAGCCCACCGCAGTGAGTATTCTGACCTTGCGGCAAATATGTGGCGCAGTATGCCCAATTCGATTAAGGTTGCCTTTACTGGTACGCCCATCACGAAAACAACAGATACTTTCGGAGGCTATATAGACGCATACACTATGCGCCAAGCAGTCGAGGACGAGGTTGTCGTAGAGATTAAATACGAAGGTCGCGCTACTGATAGCGAGATTACAGATCACGATGCAATGAACCGTGCCTTCGTTGATGTTTTCGGCTATATGGAGACCGAAGAGCAGCAGGAAATCATGGGAAAATACACCGCCCGTGGTTATCTGGAAGCGTGGGAGATTATTCGGGAGAAAGCCTCCGACATGCTGGACCATTATATCAGCACCGTTTTCAGCAATGGGTTCAAAGCACAGGTTGTCGGAGTCAGTAAAGAAGCAGCGCACAGATATAAAGTTGCTATTGATGAACTGCTACCAGAAAAGATTGCTGCGCTGAAAGCGGATAACCCACAGAACATTGACATCTCCAAGCTGGAACAATTGAAAACCGCTTGCATCATCTCTACCGCTCCAAATGAAGAGCCACACTTAAAAGTTTATGGCAATGAACAGGATAACGAGATGATCGTTGACGGCTTTAAAGCTCCTTTTGGAGGTAAAGGCAAAAAAGGCGGCGACGGCAACTACGGAATCATTGTCGTAACTGCTATGCTTATGACAGGGTTTGATGCTCCTATCGAGCAAGTCATGTACTTAGATAAAGTGTTGAGGAACCACACCCTGCTTCAAGCTATCGCTCGGGTGAACCGAACCTACGGCGCTGACAAAAAGTGTGGTTATGTAGTAGATTATGTTGGCGTAACAAACCATTTGCGTGAAGCACTGGCTGAATACGCCGATGCTGACATTGATGAAACCGTAGCTGCTATGAAGAACCCAGCGCAGGATATTGATTCGCTTAATAGCGCGTATAACAACATCTTGTTGTTTATACATAACAAGGTTGGAGTGAACTCTCTTGATGATACAAGCACAATCATTGAGGAATTGGTAGCTGATGACAAGCTGCGTGATGAGTTCAACTCTTTGTTCAGCATATTGTCGAGAATGTTTGACCGTGTGCTACCAAATCCTGCAGCACTTGATTATAGCGATACATTCAAACTGCTTGCCTTCATTAGGGAGTCAGTTGCGAAACTAACACGTGATCCACGCCTATCCATGAAGGATGCCAGTAAAAAGGTCAGGGCAATTATCGAAGAGTATCTTGCCGTAAATGGGGTTGCCTTGGAAATTGAACCTATTTCTCTACTATCAAGCGATTTCTTAGAAGATGCTAAGAAGAAATCTAAGAGTGACCGTGCGGTTAGTGATGAAATCAAGTACGCAGTTCGAGAGTATATCAATGTTAACACCCCAAAAGATCCCGAACTTTTTGCACGTTTGAGCGAAAAGCTGGAGGCTCTGTTACAGGAGTTTAAAGATAACTGGGCAGATTTGCGTAAAGCGCTCGAGGAATTCCGTGATGAAATTATTGAAGGCCGCCAGCGCGAGAAAACTTACGGGTATGAAGCAGAACATGAGATGCCCTTTTTTGCCTTGCTAAAAAAAGAATTGTATGGAGATAAGGATTTTACTGATCTTGATGAAGACGATTTCAATGCTCTTAAGGACTTAACCAACGATGTCCTCGAGCGTTTCAAAACAGATGCCGCAGCAGTGAATTTTTGGAATAACGAATCAATGCAAAACACACTCAGGACTTTTATCATCACAAAACTGATTGCACCTGAAATTAGGCGGCGTGTACCCAGTATTTTCAAGAAGCGCAAGGAAATTGCCCAAAGGCTACTTGAATTGGGATTTCAGCACTATGGGAGGGACGGTGTATGAATGAAATCCCTTATGAGATCGTGCGCTCCGATCGAAAGAGCATAGCTTTAATAATTGACAGCGAGGCAAATCTTATAGTCCGAGCGCCGAACAAAGCTAAGGAAAGTGACATTGCGGATTTCGTGGAGAAAAAAAAGCGGTGGATTGCAGATAAGCAGCACCAGGTATCTGTCTTTGGAGAGAAGCATAGCCCAGTGGTTTTTGAGAGTGGCGAAAGTCTACTGTATTTGGGCAATACTTACACAATTCTAAAAGAAACCGTTACTGATATTAAGTTTTCGAGTACGAACATCCTGATTCCTGATGGGTATACCAAAGCCGATGTAATTGCATGGCTGAAGGGTGAAGCAGAAACTGTGCTGACTGAGAGGGTCTCAAGGTATGCGGGGATAATGGGAGTAACCTATTCATCCGTCAAACTTTCTGAGGCGAAAGCCCGCTGGGGTTCATGCAGCGCCAAGGATAACTTGAATTTTGCCTGGCGGCTGATTATGTGTCCGATGGCAGTCATCGACTATGTGGTTGTCCATGAGCTTAGCCATATCGCTTATAAAAACCACAGCTCGGGGTTCTGGGCAAGGGTCAAGACGGGCCTCCCGAACTATAAGGAACAACAGGATTGGTTAAAAGTTAACCGAAAAATCCTGGAGATAATATAAGGAGGGGATTTATTTGGACGAGAAGTATAGCAGAATTGATATTACCAACGATCTAATGGTGAAATATCATGATTATTTGCGTCCTGAAATTAAAACTATATCAATAAGCCAGTCTAATGAAGATGTATGGTTGGAAACCCTATCTATAACAATTATAAAAGATAAAGGATGGACTAAAGAAACCATTAATCGTATTAATTTAGATTTTATTAGTGAAGATGGTGATATTGCTATGTTTAATCCTGGGGACAATATAGAGGCTAATGCAAGCAAATTTATTAATGAGTTATCATCATATTCACTTATTAACACGACTGATTTATTTACAGATGAAGCGAGTGAGGTTATCAACAAGAAATATAATATTTTTGGTATTGATAATTAACCCGACATTGATATTCTTTCGAGATTAGAAGCTTTGTTTATTATATGCCGCGAACAGCAAGTACGATTAGCCTTGTCGGGAGGGTAAAATCATGCAGAAACCATTGTTATTAAACGACTTACTACGCCTAAACCAATCGGATTTAGATAGAGCAAAGGTTAAATTCAATCAATATAATGGTGAGATAGAGCCTATGGAAGTCTATCTCCG
>JAAYFL010000117.1 GCA_012728235.1 Synergistaceae bacterium | reverse complement strand
TAGGTCTTCACGTAAAAGGATTAGCCGTCGGGTACAACAAAACACAGCAGCTTGCCAAGCGAGATAAAGATAAGTACTACAAATACTTTTATGATCGCTTAAAAAAGAGAAATAAATATGAAAACGCTCGTAAAGCGATGGAGACACATTCTTATTCGGCAGAAATAACAGAAATCCTTAACTCTCTCGGAATTTGCAAGTTCTCTGTACTCGGACAGGGCACGTTATCCGAACTATGCGACTGTTACTCTGCTGTTACCGGCAAAAAGATGACGACAGAAGAGCTATCTCAAGCGGCTCAAAAAATTTGTACGTTAAAAAATATCGAATAAAGAGCAACAAAAAACGCTATTTTCTTTATTTTACTTTATCAACTTATTATTGATATTTTTATAAACTATAAAAGCAAGGATTTATATAAAGATACAAAATCACAATTTTAAAGTTTCAATTCGGAGGAAAGACAACATGTTCAAAAAACTTTCAAGCAGCAGCCTAAATAGACTTCTCACGATTTTGTCGATATTTGTCATGCTGTTGTGGGCGTGGAAATGGCTCGGCCCAGGTGGTTCTACAATAAGAGCCAGAGACTCGTTCGCCATGTCTAGAGTAGGGCTGTCTGTGCTGGATATGCTTTCAATCTCCCTGCTTGTCGTATGTGCCGGCTACCTCATTTGGCGCCTGCTCTCCTATTTCTTCTGGCACAAATACTTTAAAGAATAACAGCACAAAAATCTTTAATTTTTAATTAGAATTGCTATTTTACTGCTCGATTTTTAAAAAGACGTCTACTGTATTTCCTGCTCTACATATTTAACAAAACAGTCGCAGAGTGAATTAAGAGTGAAAAATCCGTTCATTTTTCGGATTTTATTTGTATTATTCGGTAATAATACGTGGACATCGCCGCTAAAGATAAGTAGAATTTAGAGAACAAGCAAGATTATAATATTGAAGATGATAAAATTCGTTTTTATAAATTACTGAGGAGGTAACAAGTAATATGTACTTTTCAAAGAAATTAGCAGTTGTAATGGCAGTATCCTTATTTACCGCATTTTTTACTGCGAACGCTGCATTCGCAGACACAATCGGGTTTGTAAATTCACAGAAATTAGTGCTGCAGCATCCTAAATTCCATCAGGTGCAGGAACAAATTAAGACTATGAATGAAAAGAAAACAAAAGAGGCCAAAGAAGCAATAGATAAAATAGCAGATGAACAAAAGAAAGTTCAGGAGTATCAGAATAGACGTCAAGACGCAGCACAGGAAGAATCAAAGTTAATGGCTCCGATTTTCAAAGATGTTGAGCTTGCCATTCGCAAGGTTGCAAATGCTAAGAAGGTTAATGTTGTCGTTGACGAGAACGCCGTCTTTTATGGCGGAATTAATATTACGGAAGACGTAATTACAGAACTTAAAAAGAAGTAGGAAGGTTTACTTAAATCCTGACGACAGAAGAGACTTTTGATGTGTAACAGCACGTTTTAAAGTCTCTTTTTTTATGCTGAAATCATGCTTAAAATTTCTTCTTTTGTTATACTTACATAAACTCATTGGATAAAACGGGGGTGTCATTAATGGATAAAAAACTTGACATAGAAATCCAGCAAATCAATGTATCAGAGGATTGCAACATAATAATCGGACAGAGCCATTTTATAAAAACTGTTGAAGACTTATATGAAGCACTGGTTACTTCTTCGCCAACGCTTGAATTTGGAATAGCCTTTTGTGAGGCTTCCGGAGATTGTCTAATCAGACATGACGGAAACAAGGAAGACCTGGAAGAAAAAGCAATAGAATACGCAAAACAGATAAATGCCGGTCATGTTTTTGTTATACTTCTACGAAAAGGCTACCCAATAAACGTTCTAAACAGAGTAAAAAACGTACAGGAAGTCTGTCGAGTTTTTGCCGCAACTGCAAATCCTCTTCAGGTTTTAATAGCGAACACAGATCAGGGACGCGGTGTCATCGGGGTAGTTGACGGTTTCAAGACTACGGGAGTCGAAAACAAAGAAGATCAGAAAAACCGCAAATATCTTCTAAGAGAAATAATAGGATATAAAAGATAGTCTTAAATTAATATAAAGAACAAAAGAGAAACAGAGAGAGGATGGGCACGACTTGTCGCCCAACGGTTCGTAGAATGGCAAAGGAAATAACTAGATATAAATGTTCCGAGTGTGAGCACATCAGCCTTACAGACGTAGGAAAATGTCCGAAATGTGGTGTCTGGGGTAGTATGGAGCCGGAAAAACCTCTTGCCCTTACGAAAAAAGGAGCTCTCACTTTATCAAAAAAAGCATATCCCATATCCGCACTTGAAGTGGAAGAGCAAAAAAGAATACCCTCCGGAATTAAGGAATTGGATCGCGTTCTCGGTGGTGGCTGGGTTCAAGGGGGAGTAACTCTTCTTGGCGGTGAACCTGGTGTAGGAAAATCAACCCTCTTGCTTCAAGTTTGTGCCGAAATGGCAAAGAACGGGAACAAAGTTCTCTACATTTCCGGAGAAGAATCTTCAGCACAGCTTGCGATGAGGGGACGCCGTCTGGGGCTCATGGTCGAAGGGTTGGACTTGCTCTGTGAAAGCGATCTGCCTGCCGCTCTTGAGGCAGCAGAAAAATACTCTTTTGTCGTAATAGATAGTGTTCAAGCATTTAGAGCTGACAGTGAAAGCGGATGGGCAGGCTCTCCTTCTCAAGTAAAAGGAGTTTCTGCAATGGCTGTAGAAATGGCAAAAAGCTGCCAAATCCCGACCGTGCTTGTCGGCCACATCACAAAACAGGGGCAGATTGCCGGGCCGAAGCTCTTAGAACATTTAGTCGACGTAGTTCTGCTCTTTTCAGGAGAACAAAATTCTACAAATCGCCTACTGCGTGCAGAAAAAAATAGATATGGCAGCACGGACGAGCTCGGAATATTTGAAATGTCAGGGAAAGGCCTTTCCCCGGTTTTGGATCCAAGCAGACTTTATTGGAGCGGCACGGACTTAGGCAGCTCCGGAGTATCAGTTGGCTTGGTCATGGAGGGATCCCGCTCTCTTGCCGCTGAAATACAAGCTCTTTCCTGTTCAACACCATTTCCATACCCTCGCAGAACGGCAAGAGGCATTGAAATAAACAGACTGCAGCTGCTGCTGGCAGTACTTGAACGTCGTGGCGGAATCAGCTCTCGTTCAAGCGACGTCTACTTAAACGTGGCGGGAGGCTTAACTCTCAGAGATCCCTCCGCAGATTTAGCGATTTGTGCCTCACTGGCATCAGCATTGAAAGACGTTCCACTGCCAAGCGATGTCTGCTTCATAGGAGAAGTTGGTCTTGCCGGAGAAATACGCCCTGCAGCCAGAACTCTCATGAGGCTCAAAGAAGCTGCCAGAATGGGATTTAAAAGAGCCGTTATAAGTAAAAGGACGCCAAAAGACGATTTTCCCATACAGGTTTTGAGGGCTTCATCAGTGAGCGAAGTTTTTAAAATGTTTCTAAAATAATTTCAGTATAGAATTACAAACAAACAATATTCTAAGATTAGTAAACTTATATTTGAAGTCATTTGAAGGGGTGTTTTTAATGAAAAGATTTGTAATGCCTGTATTTGCAACCTTTTTACTACTCTTTGTGCTGACAGCCATGGGGACGGCAGCCGATCTAAAACAGCTCGAAAAAAAGAACACAAAATATATAAAGTTTGAAAACCCCAAAGAAACTGCGTCATCAACGATAGAATTTTGGATCACATACTACACGCCTGAGCTCTGGAAACTTTACAATGAAGAAAACAAATCAGCAAAAACAGAATCAAGTTCAGATTTTCTAAAGGGAATAAAAGAAGAAGAGAACATTGCATTCAAAGTTAGAATTGATAACAACGCCTCTCCGATTGAGCTAAATCCGATAACTGCCATGATTAAATTAAGGGTAAAAAACAAGTACTACACTATAGAAGATTTCGACACAGAGCTATCATTCTCATTCCAAGGTGAAAATGAGGGGTTCATCTATTTTCCAAGACGTGATAAAAAAACAGGAGCCGATATCCTTAAAGATGCAAAAGATATATGGATAGAGTTCAGCCCTACAATAAGTCCTGTCATGCAAGGAAGGCTTGATAGCTTGAGGTGGAAGATCTAAAACGTAAAGATTAATTTAAATTGGATCGCAAGTAAGTATTTTCTTGTAGTTAACAGCAGTGTGTTATAATTGCTTAGGAATAAGCTAGAAGCAGAGTCGGAATTAGTTGTAGATAAAATACTCTGTTATGTATCTATATGAATGAAGGAAAGTTATTTTTCACTTAAAAGAGCGTATCAGACCGAAATAACTGCATAAATGAGACTTTAGTCCTATATGTATTATGGATTCTAATTGTATAATAGCGGTAAGTGATATTCCGTAGAGTTCTATGAGTAATATTACTTATGCATTATTGCAACACACGCAGCTTGAATTTCTGCGAAGACCCTCGACGGCAAGAAAGGTGGTGGAAACAACCCCCGCCAAAACAGGAGAGCAGAATGAAGAGGCAGATAGGAAGCGTGAGGAAGGAAGCTCGGAAGCTTAAAACAAGGTAACTTTGGAGTCTTGGATAAGTTAAGAGCAACCCCTATCGCGGAACGTCTGCGAAATAAAAAAAACTAAAAAAACACAACCAAGGGGGTTGTACTATAATGAAAAAGTTTCTAGCAGTATTGGCAGTAGTTGCCATCGTAGCATTTGCAGCACCTGCATTTGCAGCAAACCCGTTCATGGATGTACCCGCAGGTCACTGGTCATATGACGCAGTAGCACAGCTTGCATCCAAAGGCATCGTCTCAGGATATCCTGATGGCGCATTCAAAGGCGGCCAGCCCGCAACACGTTACGAAGTAGCATCAGTCGTAGCACGCGCACTCGCATACGAAGATCTTCGTCATGCAAGCAAAGAAGACCTCGAAATGCTCAAAAAGCTCGTCATGGAATTCAAAGACGAACTCGATGCACTCGGAGTCAAAGTCGACAAAATCGACAAACGCGTAGCAGTACTCGAAGATCGTCTCGGCGGCGGGAAACTCCGCGGAATCTTCCGTTTTGACGCCAAGTTCGGTACAGGTGATAACGATCACGCTAACACTTGGACAAGACAGGCAGTCAGCAAAAACGAATTCTCAAAAGAGAATTTCCGTCTTTTCTTGTCAAAACAGATTGACGAAAAAACATACTTTGAAACTCAGTACCGTGCCGGCGCATGGGCATCAGGCCAGAACAAAAACGGTAAAGGCCGTGGTGAAGTAACAGAATCATCATGGAACAAAGTATTCGTCAACACAGTACTTCCTTACGACGTAAACTTCCGTTTCGGACGCTTCCAGTTTGACTGGGAAGGCGACCACGGACTCTACATCGACGAAGACGCAGCATTCGGAGACTGGCGTGCAGACGGTTTCGAATTCACCAAAAAATGGGGTAACTTCAGAGGAGTTGGAGTTATCGGACGTAACACAAGCGGTGAAAGAAGAAACGAATTATTCGGCGCCGCATATGCAAGCATGCTCTATGCAGTCAAATTTGACTGGAAACCTACAGACAAATTCTGGGTTGCAGGTATGGGCTACTGGCAGCAGGGCGACGGTGCAGCTACCGACGATTTGAGAGTCAACACCTACGGAGCAGCAGCAGGCTTCAAATTCACACCTGCAGTCGAACTTAAAGGAATCTACTACTGGCAGAACTTCTCCGGTTGGACAGGAATCAAAAATGGCGACGATGCAAAATCATGGAAAGCCATTCTTGATGTCAAACAGGACGCACTCAAATTCACATCACTGTGGGTAGAGTACGCACAGGAAGACAACTGGTTCGGCGGTAACAACGACCAAGATTGGGTTGCAAAATACAGCCTTGGTACATACCTCGAAACAGGTGTACTCAACGTCAGACCTCACAACGAACAGACAACCAAATACTGGCACGTACAGGCAAAACAGAAATGGACCAAGAAATTCGGTACATTCCTTCGCTACACACGCGCAGACTGGGATACAGCAGGTCAGGATACAGCAACAGAATGGGGCGCAGGTGTAACATATCAGTACACACCGGCAATCGCATTCATGCTCGCATATGACAGCGTTGACTACGGTGCAGGTGGAAAACAGTACGGAAACAAACTTGCTCCTCTCGAAGGCAAAGACAACCTCATCATCTTCCGTACAACAGTTAGATTCTAATCTGACGAAACTTATTTAGTTACACAAACGGAGCCCATCTGGGCTCCGTTTTTTTAT
>JAAYFL010000116.1 GCA_012728235.1 Synergistaceae bacterium | reverse complement strand
GACATACCACCTCAAAGATGGTAAGTACATTGCAAAATACGACTACGACCAGCACCCCCAGACACAGGGCGTAGGCAAATCAGAAGCATTTGTTAAAAAAGTTGTTCCTTTCTATAATGGAAGAGGACCTATCTTTGGAGCAGGTGACTCACAGGGTGACTTTAACTTCATGACCGAATTTAAAGACACTGTTGCAGGTCTCATGATCAACCGTATTCGCAAAGACGACGCAGCACTTTGCACAGCAATCGCCATTTATCAGGACGAAAAAGGCATCACACTTGCTGACGCAATGAAAAAAGGCGAAATCCGCTTTGTTAGCCAGGGACGTGACGAAAACACCGGTCATTTCAGACCTTTCCCAGGATCGATCATGCTTGGCAAGGACAAAGAAGGAATCCTCCACGAAAAAGCAGCAGGCTGGAAAAAGATGCTCGACGACGGAACATATACACCTAACTCACTTCTTAACGACTGTGTAAAACTTACAGGCAAACTTAAGAAGTACCACGGTACAAAGACCAGATAGTATTAACTAACTATTTAAATCTTTGAATTCCCAAATAAACACAAAAGGGAGCTTTCGTCGCAAGACGAAAGCTCTCTTTCTTATTACGGACTAATATTTAGAAAAACGAAAGGCAATCATTGTCTCAAGTTAAGTTGAAATTTTTAAAGGTTTTCCAAATAGAGATGTTGAATTTGTTGCATAAAAAATTAAAAGAATTAATTAAATCACGAATGCTGTTACAAAGAAAGAACGATTTATACTGTTGATAAAAAGCTAAAATCATTCGTTAAGAGCTGATAAATAGTATAAAACGGAATAAACAAATGCAAGTAATAGAATTGTATTCCAACTTCAACGTACTTGCATAATAAAAGCGATATTCTCTGATCTTGTATAAGAGAAAATAGTTTTAGATACCAACAATAAGAAAAGGTGTCTCTGCTTCAAGCAGAGACACCTTTTGTGTATTCTAATAATTAAGTTATTCGTGAAATAATACTGTCTAATGTTTTTGAGAAACGATCGTCATCTTCGCTTTTTCGCTTTGAAGGTCCTTTTGTTCTTCCGCCACTTTTGCGAAACTCTGCTTTTATATTGCGTTCTTCAAGCATAAAGTCCATTTTGTCTGAAAGATACTCAATACCAATAGGGTTAATCGCATAAGCCTTTTTTGAAAGAACCATAGCAGCTAGACCCCAATCCTGTGTTATAACTATGTCGCCCGCTTCTGTTAAGTTCATTACCTTAATATCTGCTTCTTGAGATGCGTTCCCAACTGTAATGTGCAAGTCTGATTCAATGTTGTGATTGAAACTAGCAACTGTCACCACTTGTATATTTGCTTTTTTACCTGCTTTTATAGTGTATAAAAGAACGTTCTTAGGACAAGCATCAGCGTCAACGATTATTTTCATACTATTTTCGCTAATTTTTGCAAAATAATTTTCACTATGATTTTAAACAGCCGCAACATTCTTGATTTGCCGAGTCTGTTACTTCCGCTTCAAGACTTTTTATATTTATACGGCCCTGTCTGTGTAGTGTTAGCGCCAAAGAGATAATTGTGGCAGGGGACACTCCTATTGTTTTTGCTACTTCTTCTGGCACTATCTTGCCAGTTTTATTTACTTCATTAACGAATTCTTCTCCAATACAT
>JAAYFL010000115.1 GCA_012728235.1 Synergistaceae bacterium | reverse complement strand
AAGTCGTCTATCAAACTCAAAGCTTGCGTTTTATTATCAACTATCTCACGGTTTGTAATCCTTTGAGATAGAGTCGTCTTGCCTGAGGAAACCGGACCTATAAGTATGATTCGATTCCTTTTTTCTTGCTCCATTTATATACACTCCTAATACAATACAAAAAATTCCAAGCGTATTTCTTAATATATACGTTGGAATTTTACGTTTTGGTCATCTCTGTAGGAGTAAACCCCATCTTTGTACACAAAGTCTGCATGACATCAATTATTGCTGCTTCAACCGATGCCACATCTCCCGTGATCAGAAGCGCGCCATTGAACCGATCAACAAACCCAATCGTAATGTTCGCTGCTTTTGACGCTATATCTGCAGCAATCATCGAAGCCTCGCCAGGCGTTATCGTAAATATTCCGATGGCACCCTTTGACTCAACCAATCCGAGTTTCGGATAAAGAGATGGTGCAGGACTTGCAATAACGTGCGCAAGAGTCACCTGCTTGCCGGGGACAAACTCTTGTATTATTCTAGTTTTTTCGCTGAAATCAACCATTCAGTTTAATCCCCTTAATCAAAGCAGTAATTAAAACCTTCCGTTGTATGCAGAACGATAGAGATTAATAATATCTTCCTTTGTACAAGGTACAGGGTTTGTTGCGATTGTAGCATCGGCAAGAGCATCTGCTGCCATAATATCAAGTGCAGCCTCAAAGTCTTCTTTGGATACGCCAGCATCCTTTATACTGGTCGGGATATTGAGTTTAAAAATGAGAGAACGGACTGAACGAATAAAGCTCAAAGCACTCTGTCTAACTCCAGAAACGTCTAAATAAAGAATCCTTGCAAGTTCCGCATAGCGATTGGCCGCAGAAGTCAGAGACGTCGAACAGCCTGCATTAAAGTTCATTACATAGGGAAGAAGAATTGCTATAGCGCGACCGTGCGGAAGATTAAAACGTCCGCCCAAAGTGTGAGCCATGGCATGTGTGAGCCCCAGCCCTGCGTTGTTGAAAGCAACTCCTGCCATACACGCTGCATTGTGAACCGCTTGGCGGGCTTCCATGTCATTTGGATGAGTATATGCGTTAAACAAATACTTGCAGATAAGCTCGATTGCCTTCTCTGCCATTGCGTCTGAAAAGTCTGTGTGATTTATGGATACGTATGCCTCAACGGCATGTCCAAGCGCATCTATTCCGGAATCGGCTGTAACTCTCGGTGGAACGGAAGCGACTAGATTCGCATCAAGTATTGCGGCTTCAGCCAGAAGGGAATCACTCATTAAAGGATACTTGACTCCCTTTTCACTATCCCCTATGACGGTAACGCTGCTTACTTCTGAACCGGTACCGCTCGTTGTGGGGATAACTATAAGCCTATGCTCTGTGGGATTTTCTCTTTTTTCCCAAAAGAACTTGATGCCTTTTGCGGCATCGATAGGTGACCCTCCGCCGAAAGCTATAATCGTGTCCGGGTCTAAAGAAGCCATCACAGCCAAACCCGCTTTAACGGTGTCAACATCCGGCTCATCAAACACGTCGGAGAAAACCTTGTATTCAGCATTTATGCTGTCAAGATAATCCGTTACGTATTTAACCTTTCCACTGTCAAACATGAATTTGTCCGTTACTACAAGAGCTTTTTTCGTACTGGACAAGACAGTAGGGACATTAGACTCGCCCATATAAATCTTTGGACCTAGAATAAATGCAGTCATGTTGCACCTCTATTTCATTATATAACAAAAAGATTATATTGCTTTTTGAGTCGTCTGTTATAGTATACAACAAAATTT
>JAAYFL010000114.1 GCA_012728235.1 Synergistaceae bacterium | reverse complement strand
TTTAACGAAGAGTCAAAAGCAAGCAAATAGTAATTGCACTTTTAGGGACAAGTCGCTACTTGTCCTTGCTAGATTGAATTATACTAGCTGCAAATCTCGATTTAATATTAAAATCTTTTGAATCTTAATTGGGATAGTTACAATAATATCAACTATCAAAAGCTAGAAACGGTGATGTAAAAACAAAAAACGCATAACATCAAGGTTATGCGTTTTTCGATTTCCTTTTCTCGAATGAGAAATGAACTCAGTTACAAATATAGATAACTTGTTTGGAAAATACAAATATAACTTGATAAAAGATTGTCTTATTTTTGATTACATGGTTAATTTAACTGAATCAATTCAATCGAATTACAACTCTTGAAAACAAAATTCATGGTATTCTAAATAATTATCACGATATTGTAGCCACGAATAGTTGTGGATAAAACAAAAAACATCCCAATCACATAATATAAACTATGGGAAAGAAACAGAAACAGATAAAAATAAACAAACGAAATACAGATATAAATAACTTTTATACTCACGCTGACAATGAGATAAAGAAAATAGAGCAGGAGAGGAGAAAATTTGGGAAAAAGAGTGCTCCGTGGTTCAACCCTATTGATTTTTGGGATGTAGATGAGCATAAAATTAATGAGATATTGGCTTTCTTGTTAAATCCCAACGAGAGTCATGAGCAAGGCGATAGGTATTTGATGCACTTTATAAAGAAATTTGGATTGGACTCTTTTACCTACAACAGGCGAGACAAGATAGTGGTGAAAAGCAACCTATCTACTGATGAAGGAAAGCAAATAGATATTGTGATTTACAAAAACTCGTTTGAAGTGGCTATTGCTATAGTAAATAGGTTGGGGATGAGTAGCAACGAACTCCAAATGGAACTGGAACACTATAGTAGGTATTTGTGGAATAGAACTGGCGACGACTATTGCTTAATTTACATGACTCCTAAAGTAAAAACTGTAACTCCAAAAAGCCTTAGTAAGGAGGAGCGAAGAGAGCTAGAGCGTAGCAAGAAGTTTAAGCACTTGGCATACGAGGAGCATCTGATAGATTGTTTTGCAGAATTTGCCGAGATAACTGAGAGTGAACGTGTGAAATTGTTTTTAAAAGATTTTGAAAAAGTAATGAGAAAGAAATATATAGGCGAAAAAGATTTAGAAGCTAAGCAAGCTGTAGTTGATTTGATAAATAGAAATCAAAAGAATTTAGAGATCTCTTTTATGGTTTCAAATTCTTTGCCAGAAGTGAAGAGAAAGTTGAAAGAGCGTTTCAATTCGCAAATGGAGAGCTTGAAGAGGGAACTGAACCTTGATGCCAAGCAGGAGAGCGATAAAGTGTGGTTAAGACCCAAGAAGTGGAAATATCACTACATTAGTTATGCTTACGAAGATGGGCATATATTTTACGGAATGACACAGGATAAGCGGGAGGTGAACAAGAAGAGTTTTGATGGGGTGTTGCGTCACTTAAACGAGCATGGCGGTGGAGGTTTCGAGTATAGTGAGTGGTGGCCTGCCTATAAGTATCTGTACAAGGATATTGATAGTAATCCTGATTTTTGGAAGGCCATAAAAAATGGCAAAGCAAAGCAGGAGATAAAGAAATTTATTGAGCTGATGATTGACGAATTTGAAACGGATGTGTTTTATGAGTAGTTGTCTGAATTAGGATTAACTGTCTGAATTAGGATTTGTAAGATTAAGGGGTTAAAGAATTGACTGTCTGAACTGTTGGATAATTATGATTAATGTTGGAATAGATTACCTTGTAGGGACAAGCTTGCCCCGCTTGCCCCATGAAATCGGATTTTTTATTTCACCGGGGTCGCGACTTGTCCTTGGTTAATCATTACACAGCATCATATAAATAAAACAAATCACCCTCACAATAAAGAGAATCGTCAGAATATGAAAACTTAGAATACTGTTATGAGAAGATGACCCTAGGAGTAATTCAATTACCGAAATCCTATCAAGTTAAAATCCCACGAATTTTAATTCAGACAGAATCATTAAAATCAACAATTAACACAAAAAAAACGCATAACCCTTTTTTAAAAGCTATGCGTTTTCCTTTTCCTATGTTTTTTGATTGAAAAACAAGAAATAAATTCAACTACCTTTTCTCTAATGTAAATTCTTGGTTGGAGGACTGAATTGAGATTATCAGCTTTTCACCCTCGAACCTGTAATTGTAAATAAAATCGGCATCTAAATAATCGAATTTAACAGTAAAAGTTTGATCATTTTTTTCAGTGATTACTCCTTCTGCTTCAACATATTCTTTTTTTGTAGAAAATTCATTGTTGTTGCCAAAGTTATAGATAGTACCTACATTTAACTCTGACATATCG
>JAAYFL010000113.1 GCA_012728235.1 Synergistaceae bacterium | reverse complement strand
TCCTCCTTAGTTTTTACACACATGTAATATATTAAAATATTTTATACTTTTTACTGTTGATTAACAAAGAATATTCTAACACGTTATTTGGTGCTTAGCATGAAAATATCAGATAATGCTCTTTTCTTTACCTTTTAGAAAGAATAAAAGTTTCTCTAGCTCTACAAAAACGTCCACAACATAGAAAAGAACAGACTTAGGGAGAATCACCGGAGCTTGAGTAAAGGAGAGTACCCCCTTAAGAGTATTCGACTTTAAAGCCTTGTCTATACATCCCTGTGCTTCACTTGCCGGAACAGCTAAAATCATAACTTCTATCTCTTTTTCTTTCATGACTTTGCCTATTTCATCTATATGCCAGCAGTGAATATCCATGATGTCACGTCCAACTTTTGTCGGATCAATATCAAACAGAGCTTCGACTTTAAATTTGTAGCTTTGGAAAAGAGAGTGTCCCATGAGAGCCATTCCCAGATTCCCTATTCCCACTATTGCTACTTTCCAAACTTTTGGGGAGGATAGAATCTCCTCTATATGTTCGCAAAGACGCTCGACTTTGTAGCCTACGCCACGTTTTCCAATCTCTCCAAAATAGGAAAGATCTTTTCGGACTTGACTGGCTTTTATTCCTAAAATATCGCCAATTTGCTTTGAAGAGACAACTGTCACATACTCCTGCTTCATGGAAATAAGCAATCTGTGGTAGTGTATCAACCTTTCAACGGTCGGTTCTGCAATTCTCATCTTATTCGTTCTCACTCCACTACCAAGGCCGCTCTTCGCCATCCACGTATCTCTCCTCTACAACTTCATACGGGGCGAGATTTCTTTTTAGGAGTGCTTCCTGGTCTATCAGAACACGCACAACAAGCACTCTACGAGGATATGCTATTTCAATAATATCCCCTTCAGAGACATCTGACGAAGGCTTGACTGTCTTTTGATTAAGGCGAACAGCACCGATGGTTATCATTTCTTGTGCCACTGTACGACGCTTCATCAGCCTCGATAATTTTAAATATTTATCCAATCTAACCATGAAATACAGCTCCAATAACCAAAAGTATAGTTGGTTAAAATACTTTGTGCAATATTTATCAAAGTTTATTATAAAACATAAAGAGACTTCATAAATCAAGCACCTTCTCAGCAGAAAGGTGCTTGATTAGAAACGATATCTTTACTCCAAGAAATCCTTTAATTTTTTGCTGCGGCTTGGATGGCGAAGTTTTCTGAGTGCTTTCGCCTCTATCTGACGTATACGCTCTCTTGTGACTCCAAACCTGCGCCCAACTTCTTCAAGAGTGTGTGGGTGTCCATCCTCTATGCCAAATCTTAAGCGAATTACTTCTTTTTCTCTATCTGTTAACTCCCCGAGCATCTCATCGAGCTGCTCTCTCAGAATCTGGCTTGCTGCCGCTTCTTCAGGGCTGGGTAAATCTTTATCTTCGATAAAATCTCCCAACTGGCTGTCCTCTTCTTCTCCTATGGGAGTCTCGAGAGAGACAGGTTCCTGTGCGATACGCTGTATTTCTTCAACTCTATGCGAGGGAATCTCCATTTGTGCCGCTATTTCTTCTGCAGTCGGTTCTCTGCCAAGCTGCTGAACAAGTTTACGCGAAACACGAATGAGTTTGTTAATGGTCTCGACCATGTGAACAGGTATTCTTATAGTTCTCGCTTGGTCGGCAATTGCACGTGTAATGGCCTGTCTTATCCACCATGTTGCATAAGTGCTGAATTTATAGCCCTTTCTATAGTCGAATTTCTCGACCGCTCTTATAAGGCCCAAGTTGCCCTCTTGAATTAGATCCAAGAAGAGCATTCCGCGGCCGATATATTTCTTTGCAATGCTGACAACGAGCCTTAGGTTGGCTTCAACTATCGCATCCTTACAGGTCATATCCCCTGCTTCTACTCCTTTTGAGAGAGTGACCTCATCTGCTTGTGTGAGACGGGGGACTTTGCCTATCTCACGCAGATACATCCTTACTGGATCGGAAAGGGGAAGATCCTCCAACACTCCCATTTCCTCTTTGTTTACTGCTGTCGGGAGCTCTTCCTCTTCATCGACCTCGTCATTTTTGCCCTTAGCTTCATCTACGACGTCAACTCCAAGGTCCATAAGGTTTGTATATATACCATCCAAAATCTCCGGAGTTAAGAGATTTTTTGTCATATGTTTTTCTATGTCGTCATAAGTGACAAAACCTTTTTTTCTGCCTTCTAAAAACAAGCCTCTTATGTTATCTATGTAGTCCCTGTAATCTTCGGATATTGTCTCCTCCGCTACTTTCTCCGTTTTTTTAGCTTCTTTCTTTTTCGTGGAAGCAGTAGCTTTAGCTTCTTTCTTCATAGGTTCGACTTTAGATGGCTCCTCTTTGGGTGCGGCTTCCACTTTTTTCTTCTTGCTTTTTGGAGTAGTTTCTGCCACTGCTTCCGTCTTTTCTTTTTTTTGCTTTGTTTTCGGTTCAGCTTTGGATTTCTCTTTTTTTACTACAACTTCTTCTAAAGTTTCAGTTTTTTTCTTTGTCGTTTTTTTGGCAGGCTTATCTTTTAGCTCTGCCTTTGCATCCTTTTCAACTTTTACTGCAGCTTTTGCTGCTTTCGTTGTTTTTTTATTTTTTTCTTCTTCTACTACAGGAGATTCAACCTTATTTTTAGTCTCTTTCTTCATTTCCCGAAAGTTCCTCCTTTTAGAATCTGGGTTAATTCTTGAATTTCTATTATTTCCTCTTTAGAAGCGGTTCCTTTTTTTAGTTTATCTTGTAAAAAACTCGATCTGCTTTCTATACATCTTCTTTGTAA
The DNA here is from genome assembly GCA_012728235.1 of Synergistaceae bacterium. Lineage (NCBI taxonomy): Bacteria > Thermotogati > Synergistota > Synergistia > Synergistales > Synergistaceae > Synergistaceae bacterium. Next base: position 16,054 of record JAAYFL010000113.1, on the reverse strand, counting down.
ATCAAACGCTATCTTCGATATATTTTCACTTTTGATTCCCTCTTTGGAGGCTATTGCGTTGCCTCTTGCAATCAAATTTAAGGCACTTTGATCACCCATTTGCCTCCAACGTTTTTCCAGAGCATCAGGAGTTTCTCCACTTAAAAGTGCGAAAACTATGTTCTTCAGGACAGGATGATTTATCAACTGTGCCGCTGTTTCTACAGAGAACACTCCCCTGTGTTCTGCGTTTTCCCAAAGCAAACTGCAAAACAAGCATTCAAGCTCATCTGCCTGTTCGACAGTTTCTTTTGCTGTATCAAAATATTGAAAATCATCCTCAGGAAGCGGACGATTGTTTCTCCCTCTCACGTTTTCCTGACGTGACAATATCTCCGCCTCTAAGTTGTGTCTAAATATACCTAAAATTTCAGCTACTTCGTTTAAATAGGGCTCTATTTCAAAATAAGTGAGAGATGCTAATCCCTCTAGTAAATCTTCTCTCGCGGCAGCTGATTTCTCCGGTTTATTAATATCATCGCTTCTTAAAATTGCGTGATATACAGGTAGTGCCACGGCACTGTCTAAATAGTTAGAAAACAGTGTCTCTCCGTTTTCTTGAATCAATACATCATCAGGGTCTTTGCCGTTTTCTAGTCTTACAACCTTTACAATGACCCCATGTTTTTGCAGTATATACATTCCTCTTAGTGCTGCCTCCTGACCGGAGGTATCGGAATCGTAACATATATAACAGAGTCCTGTCATTCTTTTTATTAATATTGCCTGTTCTTCTGTAAGCGCCGTGCCAAGAGATGCAACTGTGTTAGTGAACCCTTTTTCATGAGCTCTTATCGCATCTGTATAACCTTCTACTAAGATGAGACTCTTTTTTTCGCGAACAGACATTTTTGCCTTATTTAAAAGATACAAATTGTTTCTTTTGTTGAAGAGAGGACTTTCAGGGCTGTTCAGATATTTAGCTTCATCACCGCTTAATATTCTACCCCCAAAGCCAACAAGCTTATTTGTAATATTATATATGGGAAACATTACACGACCTCTAAATCTGTCGTAATAACCTTTTTCTCCCTTTGAAACGAGCCCGCCGGAAACCATCTCATTAGTGCTATATCCGGTTGAAGTTAATTTTCTTTGTAATGAATCCCAGGAGCGAGGTGCCCACCCCAATTCAAATCTCTTTATCAAATCGGGCGTAATGGACCTGCGTTTTAAATATGCTCGAGCTTCTTCTCCCGAAGCTCCGTTTAAAGATTGTTTAAAAAATTCTAGTGCTTCTGTCTGAATATCAAGGTTTTTTGCTCTTTTTTCTCTTGAGTTTTTGTCTCCTGTAAAAACCTTTAATTTTACGCCGGACATGTCCGCAAGCTTTTCAAGAGCTTCTCTAAACTCAAGATGCTCCATTTCCATAATGAATGTAAATATGTCTCCGCCTTTTCCGCAGCCAAAACAGTGAAAAGTCTGCCTCTCTTGCGATACGCTAAAAGAGGGAGTTTTTTCTCCGTGAAAGGGGCAGAGTCCCCAGTATGTTTGTCCTTTCTTCCGAATTGATACATAGTCGCCTACAAGGTCAACAATATCAAGTCTGGACTTTATTTCACGAACATCACTACCGGGCATCTTACACCTCCGACTATAGAAATTAAGAGGGAGAGTAAAACTCTCCCTCTTAATATTATCTCATATTACGCTTAAATTTGGTTTAGCTCTTAATTTATATTAAAAGAGGGGCTAAAACTGTTGCAACAACCGACATCAACTTAATAAGAATGTTGAGGCTGGGGCCGGCTGTGTCTTTGAACGGATCTCCGACTGTGTCTCCGACGACTGCTGCTTCATGTGTCGGTGTACCTTTACCGCCGAGATTTCCTGATTCAATGTATTTCTTAGCGTTGTCCCATGCTCCGCCTGCGTTTGACATGAATATTGCCATCATGACACCGGTGATGATTGAACCGCCAAGAAGTCCACCAAGTGCAGCGGCTCCAAGAGTAAATCCTACCAGTACTGGTGCGACTACTGCCATAAGACCGGGCAGAATCATTTCACGAAGAGCTGCGGCAGTTGAAATGTCAATGCAACGCTCGTATTCAGGACGTGCGGTTCCTTCCATGATTCCGGGAATTTCGCGGAACTGGCGACGAACTTCGTCAATCATTTTTTCTGCTGCACGACTGACAGCCTGGATTGAAAGAGCGCTAAATAGGAACGGCAAGAGTCCTCCGATGAAGAGACCGACCATTACTTTGGGATCTATAAGATCTATTGACTCTAAGTTTGTGGTCTGTGCATATGCAACAAAAAGTGCCAGTGCGGTCAATGCGGCAGAACCGATTGCAAGACCTTTACCTACAGCGGCTGTTGTATTGCCAACTGAGTCGAGTTTGTCTGTTATGTTGCGAACTTCTTCAGGAAGTGATGCCATTTCTGCGATACCACCGGCGTTGTCTGCGATGGGACCGTAAGCGTCAACTGAAAGAGCCATACCTGTGATGGAAAGCATACCAACTGCGGCACATGCGATTCCGTAAAGACCGCCAAATTTTACTCCGGCAAGAATTGCTGCACAAACCAGAATAACGGGAATGGCAATTGATTTCATACCGACACCAAGTCCGGCAAGAATGTTTGTTGCGGCTCCTGTGTGTGATGCGTGTGCGATTTCTTTAACGCTTCCATATGCATCTGATGTGTAGAACTCAGTAGCAGCTCCGATAAGGATTCCAGCTACGACACCTGAAGTTACTGCATAAAAAAGTGTAAGATCGCCGAGGAAAAGCATACGTGTAAGGAAGAAAGAACCGATAATCATAAAAATACCGGTTGAAGCAAGTGCATTGCGAAGAGCAGCTGAAGGATCTCCGCCTTCTTTAACTCTTACAAAGAACATTCCGAGAATTGAGGCGAGGATTCCAAGTGCGGCCAACATCAGCGGATAGACAACTCCGGTGAGACCGGCCATTGTTCCGACAGCCATGGCTGCGATGATTGAGTTTACATAAGACTCAAAGAGGTCTGCTCCCATACCAGCTATGTCACCAACGTTATCTCCGACGTTGTCAGCTATTACTGCAGGGTTGCGTGGGTCATCTTCAGGGATACCTGCTTCGACCTTACCGACGAGGTCTGCTCCTACGTCTGCGGCCTTTGTAAAGATTCCGCCGCCGACACGTGCGAAAAGAGCTATTGAGCTAGCTCCAAAACCAAATGCTGTAATAATTACGGGATCGTTGTATAGAACAAACATTCCCAAAACTCCGAGAAGACCAACACCAACAACGGTCATACCCATAACGCTTCCGCCTGTAAAGGCAAGTTTAAGAGCGCCGTTCATTCCCTTTGTTGCGGCAAATGCTGTTTTACCATTTGATCTGGTTGCAACAACCATGCCAACATATCCGGTTAGGGCGCTGCAAAAAGCTCCTGTAAGGAAACAGACTGCGCTGGGAACATTAATTTTCCAAGCCAAAAGTCCTGTTACTACTACAACGAAAGGAAGAAGGGCTTTGTACTCTCTATAAAGGAATACCATTGCTCCACTATGAATAATGCCTGAAAGTTCGTTCACCTTTTCGTTGTCAACTTTGAATGCGGCGATTTTTGTTGATGCGTAAATGGCATAAATGAGTCCAAGTACAGCAATACCGCCTACGACGTACATTGTGCTGACGATGTTCATTGAAAAAAGACCCCCTTGAAGGTTTGTAATAATAGATATTTTTTAAAATATTTAAGTCCTCTGGCAACTTGACCGAAAGATTATAACGCTTTTTGTGTAAACTGACAACCAGTTTGAGATGTAATTGGCTATTGCACTTCTATAAAATCACTCTTTATACTGCTTAATCTTTAGGCATCATATTAGTGTCTATATAGACCTTTATTTTATCGCCTAAATTCTCGGTTTTTTTGAGAGAACCCAACATTCCGACTATGCCGCCGCCTACAAAATCGGCGACAAATCTTTTCATTGGGAGCAACTTATTTCCTATATATACTCTCGTACTGCCGTGAGAGCTTGATATTGCCAAATCATATAATTTGGATACTATTTTATCCTCTTCGCCTTCTCCAAAACGAACGTTTCCGTCCGCACCCCCATGCCTGTCATAAGTGAGAAAGATACCGGGGTAATTAGGATTCTCTTCTGCTTCTGAAGCAACCCAAACTTTTGGAAGGGTTAGGTTTTTACCGCCTTCAAGCAACAGGAGGTCTTTATCGGGAATGTACTTGGCAACGATTGTCGCCAAATCAAATTCTTCTCCATCACTTCTCTCTTCAAACATGACTCCATCCTTGCCCCATAGAATAGATGGAATGCCCATGTCCAAAACAGAACCTGTATCGCTATCTTTTTCAGATTGCAAGGCATTTTCTGATGTGTACTTTATATACCCGACAGAGAGGCCGAGCGCAGACAGCTCTCTCAGCAACTTGCGACAGAGCGTAGTCTTTCCTGAATTCTTATAACCTGAAACTGCGACAATACATGTCATGAGAGTCACCTCTTGTCCTTAAAATTTATTCGAGAATTGTCTCCCTATCGTTTTTACACTGCTTCTTCAGTACTATTGATCTATAAATATCCAGCAAGAACATGCCAATAGAGAGAATTAGCGGACCAATAAACAACCCGAGTAACCCCCACTGAGAGAGACCGCCGAAAATGCCTATGAATATTACGAGCATATGAATCTTGCTTCCCTCTGCAATGTAAATCGGGCGTAGGAAGTTATCTATTGTGCTAACCACTCCGAGCCCCCAGACAACAAGCAGCAATCCACCCAAAACGTTATTGTTTAAAAAGAGAGCTATGGCTCCCGGCACCCAAATTACGGGAGTACCAACGAAAGGAATCATGCCGACTACGAACATACAGAACCCGAAGAAAACGGGATTCGACAGTCCGACGAACCACCATCCCAATCCGCCGAGCAATCCCTGAAGGCTGGCGGTGAAAACTACTCCGTAAACGACGGAGTGAAGCATCTTCGCTGCACGATCAACAATTTCCAGACTCTCCTTCTCCTTCAATGGGATTATGTCGGTGACGTAAGACACTATGAGATGACCGTCACGCATGAAGAAAAAGGATGAAAATCCAACTGTAACCAAAAGATAAAAAATCCGGAAAGCGTTTCCGAAAATCTCTTTGGATATTAAACGCAACAATGAAGTAACCCAGTTGATAGCACTGTTGATTACGATTTCAACTACCGGGGTTCCGCTTATGGAGTTATATTTTGCAATGATGGAACCGATATAGGGAATCTCATACAGCTTCTCCTGTATTACGGTGTAAGAACCCTTCAATATTCCGCTTGACATGATCGCTTCATAAATTCTAAAAGATTCCTTGGTCAGCATAAGCAGCACAAAAATCATCGGCAATACCATGAATATAAGGATTATTGCCGTAGTAATCGCTGCAGCGACATTTGGTCTTTTTTCATTGAAAAAACCGTTATATAGTTTTTTGTAAATCGGATATGCGAAATAAGAGAAAATGGTTGACCAGATAAGAGGCCTCACCATCGGGCTCATTATCCGCCATGAAAGAAAAATAAAAAGAGCGGCTAGCGCAACAAAGGGCAGCACGCTCTCAGTAATCTTACTCTGCGCCTTATCATAGCGTTCATCCAACATAGGCATGACCTCTTTTCGTTTGTGTGGGTTACATTTAACATTTAATTTTTTGTTTATAAAATAAACTCAGTGAGGATTTATAAAAAATATCTAGCTCGACGGCAAAATAATACAATATTACACAAAAAACAGAACATCTTTTATTATGCTCGAAGGCTAATTTCTTTTGAAACTTTCTTTATTTGTTTAACAAAAGCATCATCTGGGCGTTTTTGTTTTATTTCTTTGTCACTTGTTGATGCCCATCGATATATCTGCTCGATACTTCCATAGCCACGCTTAAATAACATCGCATATTTTAAGCAATTTGCCTTAGTAGGTGCATCTAGCAAAATAATCTTCAATTCTTCTTCCGTCCAAGGCTTGTTTTTCATAGAACAATCACGATATTTTTCATTTTCTTTCGAACTAAAATAATCGACATATACTTGCTCAACAAATAGCATTTTTTCTAAATAATCCATCTCTTCAATGTCTTGTAATAATAGCTGCTGGAGTTTATTTTTAAAATCATTTTTTTTCATAAATATGAGTCTCCTTTTTAAACAAACGTCAAATCCTGAGCTCATTATAGCTTTTCCTTATCTCTATACAATGTTGCAGAAATTAAAATAACACACAATAAGAATCAAGGATGCTTATTTATTTTCACCTATACATCCATACCTTCTTTTATCATATATTCTTCTCTAATCTGAGACAAAGATTTTCCAGTTTCTTTGTGTACGGCGAACATATAAGTTTGTACTTTATCCCAGCCATAAACACTTTTAAGCCATGCTTGCATAGATTTTTCCTCATCATCAACTAGCACACTGCCATTTACTAACAATTGAGCCTCTATATCTCTATCTTTTTACTAAATATCCTGTGACTTACATGGTTGCCAAAGACGTGGCTCTCGAATCATCAAAAATATCATAGTCAATAGGCCTTTTTATCATTTTGTTATAGTCTATTTTGTGACGTCTACTGTACGATACAGAATAAGCTCCACTCACACCCTTATATAGCCTGATAATCCGGTCTATTTTTTCTTTGCTGTTTAGCGATTCTATAATTAAAGATGCATTTCTATTTTTACATTCATATTTTGCAAATCCATCAATTAAATAATATGGAATCGGAGTTCTTTGTTCTTCGCTCTGCTTTTTTTCTTGCTCCGCACGCTTATATAACAAATAAAGCTCTATCAAAGTATCATTTGTCACTTCATCCAACTTTATAAACTCTCCCGCCTTGTTGTACTGATCTGTTCCAAATTTTAGCATGTTACTTTTCTTTACATAGGCAACGTATCCACCGTCTACAAATGCATTTATTACTTGAAGGAGCTTTTCCAATGGAATAAATACATCATTTGGTCTTTTCATTGTGTTTAAACCAAATCTTTGTAGCCTTTCATCATTTGCTTGCCTTAATTTTGAAATAGTTTCATATTTTTGGGAAAACTTGTTTTTATCACTTTGTTTAATAAGTAATAAAAAGCCCTTTTCTTCAAATTCAAGTTGTAGTCTAATAAAGATTTCTGTGTTTGCAACGAACGTCTTTTCATCTATTGCGTTTTGAGAATTGTTAAATTTCACAATATCTTTATAGAGTTTTTCTTTTCCTTTATCATTCTTATCTATCTCTAAAATTTTAAGCATCACAAATGTATCTTTATATTCCCTTTCTATATTTTCAGGATCCTCATTTTCTAAAGCCTCATAAATTGAGTTCACTGTTTGACATCCGTTTACAATTTGTGGATTTTCTATTGTGATTGAAACATTCATATTATGTGCTTTTTGCGTTGATGGTTTAGTTGTCGCCTTACTTATTGAATCACAAATGACTGTTATTCCATTGTTGTAATAGAAGAAATTTTTCCTGTCTTCTTTATCTAATAATGTTTTATATATACTTTTATTTACCCCTCTATTTCCTAAATATTCTCTGATGTTTTTGTCAAATATAGGATAACCTTTTTCTATGGAGTTTCTATATAATCTGTATACTGAAACCACTGGTGTAAGAACATATTTTGCATCCAATACATTTTCTAATTTGTAATCTTCTGTATTTATATTTAAAATTGTTCCCTTATTAACACTTTCAACTTCTACTGAAATGCTTTTTCTTATTTCTTTTATTTCGCCATAATAACGCTCCTTAATATCATCCAAATAATAAATATTGGCTCTATAATTAGGATTTTCCAAATTATATTTTTTAATATATTCTTCAGATTCTTTTGACCTTTGATTGTTTGTGACGAACAATTGTAAATGAACAGTAAAATCTTGGTGTTTTTTATACTTTGTAAAAAAATTTTGAAGTTCTTCTGATCTTTTATAGATTCCTTTTTCTAAAGCTGTAATACCCTTTAATAAAAAATCGGTTTTTATATACTCCGAAGTTATGAGAGTATCCGATGAATAATATTTATTTTGAATCAAATATACTTCTTTAGTTTCCTCATAGATTTGATACGCATCTATACACATATCTTTATAATCTGTTATTTTTCCTTCTATAAGATCCTCATCTTCGTAAAATAGTTTGTCTAATACCCAATAGTTAAATGCCCATTCATCTTTTTGTATATTTCCAAGATGAGGCATGATCTGCTGATATTCTCTGATATCCTCTTCTATTTGTTTTTTAAAACTGGTCATCTTTTTTTCCTCCTTTTTTATTAAAATAAGACTTGCTTTCTGAAAAACTATAACTTGCTAATAAAAAAACTTAGTTATCTTATTTTTCCTACTCCCACTCAATAGTTGCTGGAGGTTTGTTTGAAACGTCGTAAACTACTCTGTTAACTTGGGCGACTTCTGCACAAATTCTTTCTGATACTGTGTTTAAAAGTTCATATGGAAGACGAACCCACTCTGCTGTCATTGCATCCAATGAAGCAACGGCTCTCATGACTATTGTCTCGCCGTATGTACGAACTTTATCGGTGACGCCGACGCTGCGAATGGGAAGGAGCGCACAGTACGCTTGCCAAATTTCATCGTATAATCCGGCTTTTCTTATTTCTTCTATAAATATGGCATCTGCTTCTCTGAGCGTATCTAAACGTTCTTTTTTGAGCTCTCCGAGGCAACGGACTCCGAGTCCGGGGCCTGGGAATGGATGTCTGTCCAGAAAATGAGATTCTATGCCGAGGGTTCTTCCTATGGCTCTTACTTCATCTTTGAAGAGACTTTTTAGCGGTTCTATCAATCCCATTTTCATGTCTTCGGGAAGACCGCCGACGTTGTGATGGCTTTTTATTACGGCTGATCCTGCCCGGCCGCTCTCAACTATATCGGGATAGATGGTGCCTTGCAGAAGCCACTCAGCTCCACCCAATTTGTTCGCTTCTTCTTCAAATATGCGAATGAAGAGCTCGCCAATTATTTTGCGTTTCTTTTCCGGTTCGGTTACGCCTGAAAGAGCCGATAAAAATCTATCTTCTGCGTTTACGTAGTGTACGTTTAAGTTCAGAGAACGATATGTTTCCATGACTTGTTTGCCTTCATCTTTACGCAACATGCCATGGTCTACGAATATGCAGTGTAGGTTGTCTCCTACTGCTTTTGACGTTATGACTGCCGATACTGTTGAGTCCACTCCACCTGAGAGAGCTCCTATTACTCGTCCGCTTCCGACTGTGTTTTTTATCTTTTCTACTTCGCTATCCACCCATGGTGTGCCAAGTGTCCAATCTTTGTTGCAGCTGCATATGTCAAATATAAAGGCTGACAATATATCTTTTCCATTTTCAGTTTGTACTGCTTCGGGGTGAAATTGTACGGCACTTATTCTTTTATCTTCTGATTCAAATCCAAGACAGAGTCCGGCTTCATTATGTGCTGTGAGTTTATATCCTGAAGGAAGTGCTGTTACTTCGTCGCAGTAGTTTAACCAAGCAACTGTTTTTTTATCTTCGGGTGAGTCTGAAAGAAGTGTGTCGCCTTTGATGGTGATGTTTTCTTTTTTATATTCTCCTGCTTTGCCCTCTTTTATTTTTCCGCCCAGCATTTTTGCTATAAGAGTCATTCCGTATCCTATGCCGAAAATTGGAATATCGAGAGAAAGTATTTCTTTGGAGATGTTTGGGGCGTCACGTTCGTATAAGCTCTGCATGTCGCCGGTGATAATTATTCCGGAGGGGTTTATTTCCTTTATCTTTTCAATGGGGACATCCCAAAATAAGATTTCACTGTAAACGCCTAATTCTCTTACTGTTCTGGCTATCAGTTGGCTGTACTGTGAAGCACAGTCTATGATGAGTATTCTGTCGCTGTTCATTTGTATGGGATAAATCCCATCACCTCCGAATTATTAGCTTTCATTGTTAAGTATTACATAAAAAATAGTCGCATACAAGAGAGAACAAAAAAACGGGAAAGAGATTTCTCTCTTTCCCGATGGTTGTTGCTGTGTTGTAATGAGCTTTGGTTGGATTAGTAACCCATACCGCCCATTCCGCCCATGCCACCCATTCCGCCCATGGCTGCCATGTCTCCCATTGGATCTTTCTTTTCGGGTTTGTCGGCAACAAGAACGTCTGTTGTGAGTATCATGCCTGCGATTGATGCTGCATTCTGCAGTGCTGAGCGTGTAACTTTTACGGGGTCGATGATTCCGGCTTTAACCATGTCAACATACTCTCCTGTTGTAGCATCGAGTCCCTGCCCTGCTTTGAGTGTTTTAACTTTTTCGATGATGACGTCACCCTGCATACCTGCGTTTGTTGCGATGCGATGGAGGGGTTCCAACATTGCTTTACTGACTATTAGTGCACCTGTTTTTACGTCACCTTCGAGTGTTGCCATCATACCGCCAAGATCTTTCAAGCAACCTACGAGAGCGGCTCCACCACCTGCAACGATTCCTTCTTCAACTGCTGCACGTGTTGAGTTGAGTGCGTCTTCAATACGAAGTTTGAGCTCTTTCTGCTCTGTTTCTGTTGCGGCTCCGACATGAATGACTGCTACGCCGCCTGCGATTTTGGCAAGGCGCTCCTGGAGCTTTTCTTTATCATAGTCTGAAGTTGATTCTTCGATTTCTCTCTTGATCTGGAGCGTGCGTTTTTCGATTTCTTTGGTGTCGCCGGCTCCTTCAATGATTGTTGTATCGTCTTTGGTTACTTTGATTTTCTTTGCAGTTCCGAGAACTGTTGTTTCAGCGTTTTCGAGTTTAAGTCCAACTTCTTCGCTTATAACTGTAGCACCTGTTACGATTGCGATGTCCTGAACCATTGCTTTTCTGCGATCGCCGAATCCGGGTGCCTTAACGGCAACTACGGAGAGAATTCCACGGAGTTTATTGACTACTAGTGTTGCAAGGGCTTCTCCCTCAACGTCTTCTGCTATGAGAAGAAGGGGTTTGCCAAGCTGTACGATTTTCTCGAGCAAGGGGAGCATTTCTTTGACGTTGCTGATTTTTCCGTCTACGAGGAGTACGTTTGCATCGTCAAGTATTGCTTCCATGCGATCGGGATTTGTAACCATGTAGGGGCTGAGATAGCCTCTGTCGAACTGGAGTCCTTCTACTGTTTCGAGCGTGGTTCCGATGCTTTTGCTATCTTCAACTGTGATTACGCCTTCTTCTCCGACTTTATCCATTGCATCTGCAATGAGTTCGCCTATTTCTTTATCATCAGCTGAGATTGCTGCGACCTGTGCGATTTTGTCGTGGTCTTTTACTTTGATTGCCTGTTTCTTAAGGCTTTCAACAACTGTTTTTGCTGCAAGGTCAATGCCCTTGTGAATAAGGATTCCATTCGCTCCTGCTGCTACGTTTTTGATTCCTTCTTTTATCATTGCACGCGCAAGAACTGTGGCTGTTGTTGTACCGTCTCCTGCCACATCGTTTGTCTTAGAAGCTACTTCTTTAAGAAGCTGTGCTCCCATATTTTCGAACGGATCTTCGAGTTCAATATCCTTTGCGATTGTTACACCGTCATTTGTGATTGAGGGTGAACCGAATTTTTTCTCAAGTACTACGTTGCGACCTTTGGGGCCAAGTGTAATACCTACTGTATCTGCTACTTTGTCTATGCCACGCTCAAGAGCGCGACGTGCATCTTCTCTGAAAAGTAATGTTTTTGCCATAATTTTATTCCTCCTATAAGTAATCAGTTAAAACTACTTAGATACTACAGCGAGAATGTCTCTTTCGCTAAGAATCAAGTATTCTTCGCCGTCGAACTTAACTTCTGTGCCGGAGTACTTGCTGTAGATGACTCTGTCATTCACAGCGACTTCCATCGGCTGACGTTTGCCTGTATCAAGGACTTTCCCTGCTCCTACTGCTACTACGACTCCTTCTACCGGCTTTTCTTTTGCTGTATCAGGCAATACGAGTCCGCCCTTTGTTACCTCTTCGTACTCTGCTGTTTTTACAACAATTCTGTCTCCTAGTGGTTTTAGATTCATAAAATATCCCTCCTGTTTAATTTAACTTCTTTGTATTAGCACTCATAACATGAGAGTGCTAATTACCTTTCGAAAAAGAGTGTAATCAAACAGGCTGCATTATTCAACTCTGATAGGGGTAATATATTTAGCATTTTACGTTTATATCTTTGATATTTATTGAATTTCGGCTTTTTATAACTGATACTTTGTTTTTTGTAGATTAAGCATTTTATGAAGAGCTTTGTAAGGGATGGTCAAACTTTTGATTATTTATGAAAATAGCTCATCTATCTCTTCTTCGCTGACGACTTTTATCCCGTTCTCTATCAAGAGAGATGCTGTTATTCCTCTTCCAGGTATAACCTTTCCGCTGAAAGTTCCGTCATATATTTTGGAAGAGCCACAGGATGGGCTTCTCTGCTTTAGAATGGCGTGTTTGCAATCAAGACGCTTCATTATATTCAATACTTCTTGTGCTCCCAGATGAAAAATTTCTGTGTTGTCTTTGCCGCTTTTTTCTCTAACACGACCATCTAAAATTTCGTTAGGCTCTCTGGGCGTAGGCAGACCTCCGAGCTGCTCTGAACAAAGAGGGATTAGTTCATGCTCTTTGGAGAGCTCCAATATTTTTTCATCAAGTGAACCTCCACCGCAATAGCGGCAGTTCATACCCAAAAGACAAGCACTTACTACTATTCTCATATCATCATCTCTTTTCACTGCTATTTTTTAATCTTTTATTTTATTTCGCCTGCTATTATAAATTATTTAATTAATCCTTTTAATTTAATGTTTGCTCCATACTGCCATAAGGCTGACATACTCTCAAGATATCCTCTTTTGTAACAGTATTCCGGAGATTTATTTTCATGATATTTTGACATGGAGCAGCAGCCCGTCCAGTATGAGTCTTTTAATGTTTCCATGCCGCCTGACATGAGAACTCTGTGCACACCGAATTCCACTACAATGGGCTTTGAGGGGGATATAGCTGCTTCCATTGAAGAGAGTGCTGAGGCAAAGGAAACCGTTGATCGCGTGTGTCTGCTCCACCAATCAGATTCTCGAAGTTCATTAATGTCGAGTAGGGCTCCACTTAGTGAGGAGTATTGTGGATATTTGCCTTCTCTTATATTTTTTATTCCTATTTTCTCTATTTCGAGAAGTATGGGATCCAGTAGAGATGAGTGTGCAGCAAGAGTAACTTTTAGTCTTTTATGTTTTATTTCCAATTTATCCATTTCACTCTCGGCTTTGAGGATATCTTTTTTCCTACCAGAAATTACATATAGAGCGTGAGCATTTACAGCTGCTAGTGAAAGGTCCTTCCCCCTTGCAAGTATCTTCTCAATTTCTTTCTCCGAAGCACTCAGAGCGCACATTACTCCTTTTTCCTTTATGCTGTCCATAAGTTTTGCTCGCTTAAGAACGTATATTAAGGCTTCTTCAAAGGACAAGGTTTCTGAAACAACTGCTGCTGTGATTTCACCCAAAGAATGTCCTATTAATATATCCGGATTTACTCCATCGTAAAGATATTGCTTTGCCATGCCTATGCCAAAGACAAAAGAAAAGAGCTGTTCTTCTACAGATGAATTGTGTTTCCAGGAGGAAAGTATTTCAGAGATAGAGATGCTCTCTTCATTCAGTATGTTTTCTGCTGTTGTTATATAGAAATCAAATTCTTTTAAGTTATTTCTGAGGTATTTTAGAGGAATGGCGCCTGCTGCGCCTTGACCGGGGAAAGCAAAAATTATTTTATTATTTAAGTTTGACGAGTCAAAGGAATCTGTTTCTTCTATTAGAGTTTCAGCTTCTTTATGTTCTGAAGCCACAACGGCCATTCTGTGTCTCAAGGGCTCTTCTGATAGCAACCGTTGTGATATTTTTTCTAAAGGCACTTGTTTGTTAAGGAAGGATATAACTTCTCTCTTTTTATCTTCCAGCTGTTCTCTTGTTTCTGCCGATAGCGGCAGAATATGGCATCCCTCTACCATCATTTCTATTTCGTGTTTTCGGCTATTTTTTTGTGCTTGTTCAACAGCTCTGCAAAATCAAAGTCTGACTTCATCTTTTCAAGGACAGTTTTAACAACGTTAAATATATCTTTTTCTTTTCTGTAATCTGCTTCACAGACAAAATTGACTCGCTCTTCTTTTATTAGTTTCTCCGCATTGAGGCGCTTCTGCTCGTCTTCGGGATTATATACTGCCACTGAGTAGCCGCCCTCCTGTTTTACCATTCTCATACAGGGGATATCGGTTTCTCCATCTCCAAAGTAAATCATTCTTTCAAAGGGTATTGGCCGTTGATCTTTGGGAACATATTCATTGATTTTTTTATCGTCTCGAACACTGTCAATACCTTTGTTTATTTTGAAAAGGAACTGAGTTTTGGTTGTGAAGTCTACTGCCACAGCTGGCCATTCTGCGACTTCGTCAACGTTGTAGATAAAGGAACAGGCATATATGCGTTCAAATTCATGTGCGATGTCTGTGCCTTCTATCATTTCTTTCAGCCCGGAGGAGTTTATGTAATGTTTTATCGTTAATTCTTTTTCATCTCCCAATTTGTTTATGAGAGAAAACCACTCTTTTACTCCGGGAAAAAGCTCTACTTCATGCCCGAAGCTGCGAAAAGATTTTCTCTGAAGTGAGATGTTTTTGCTCTTGGCTTCATCTAACATTAATTTCATGTAGCAAGAGATGCTACTTGCATCATTCTTCTCTGAAAGCGCCTGAGCTTTGCTCCAAAAATCTTTGGGAGACATGTTCAATGCTCTTATGAAGCTGTACTCTTGCATATTTCTAGGAGAAAGTGTGCCATCGAAATCATAAATTAAAGCTACAACGGGCTTGTGGGTATTTTCCATGTAGATCCTCCATGAACATAAATATTTGTTTTATAAGACCGCCAAATATTAATTGTAACCAGTAAGTTGCCGACTTTTTTCAATGATAATTATAACATGGCAACATTGTTAGAAATATTGAGAAGTCAAGACAGAGATATAAAATGCAAAAAAAATCCCTCTTTATAAAAGAGGGAGGTTATTATCTATTTTATTAATTTTACGTTCGTATGATGGTGGCGCTAACTGGACTCGAACCAGTGACCTGCCGGGTATGAACCGGATGCTCTAGCCAGCTGAGCTACAGCGCCGAAGTTGGTTGCGGGGACAGGATTTGAACCTGTGACCTTCGGGTTATGAGCCCGACGAGCTACCGTACTGCTCCACCCCGCGATATCGATCTCTGGTGCCGAGAGGGGGAGTCGAACCCCCACGAACTTGCGTTCGCGGGATTTTAAGTCCCGTGCGTCTACCATTCCGCCACCCCGGCTAACAGAAAGCATTATATCAATTATTTATTAAACGTCAAGGCTTTTACCAAACTTGCACCATTTTTTTACTGTGCATTCTCCGCACTTCGGATTTCTTGCACTACAGATAGTTCTCCCCTGTTTAAGAAAATTAAGATGTGCTCCCGCAAAACGCTCTTCAGGCAGAGTGGCTTCCAGATATAATTGTATCTTTTCTGGAGTGGTTTTCTCTTCTGCCCAGCCTAGCCTTCGGCTAATTCTGGCAACGTGCGTATCTACAGGGAAAGAGGGCATTCCTAAGTCAAAAACCATGACTATGCCCGCAGTCTTTACACCTACACCGGGAAGAGAGACTAAAAACTCACGTACGTCTTTGGGATCCCATTTCTTTAGCTCTTTTATGGAGTATTCGCCGAATTTATCTTTTACAGTGTTCAATGCTTGTTTTATGTAAGAAGCTTTTGTGTTGCCGAGGCCGGCTATTTTTATTCTCTGTGCAATGTCGGACTCGCTTGCCAATGCTGTTTCTTCCCATGTTGGATACTGTTCTCTTAAAATCTTGAACGCTTTATCTCTATTTATATCATTTGTATTTTGCGAAAGAATTGTCAAAACCAAATTATCAAGTGGCTCTTCAAACACGAGGTCTTCAGGGAAGTTTTTCTCAAAACCCCACTCCTCTTCAAAGG
>JAAYFL010000112.1 GCA_012728235.1 Synergistaceae bacterium | reverse complement strand
TTTGGTGGTCTGTTACAAAATAAGACATAGAACAACATCCTCATCTTCAAATGAGTACCACAGCAGATCAGAGAGGCTGCATAATAAGTTACAATACACAGGGATTTGACCCTTCTGTAAGTGTTGTCCGTCAAGGAGCTATAGGAGTAACCCCCTTAACAATCACATTAACTTCGCATTTTGTTCCGGCAGAAAAAAATATGGGTGCAGTCTTTTTTTTCGATGATGAAATGCAGTATATCCCCTATTATACAGCCGCAAAGACATTAGATGGCGGACTAACAATGCCTGTGCCATCAAATATAAAGTCATTAAAATCTGTCAAACCTGGTTTTTACCATTGCTTTGATTACTCATTCTTTTATTGCAACCTCGTGGAGAACGTAAGACTGCGAATAGATTCCTATTTGAATAAGTAGGCACTTTTAAATCAAATTTTGCGTGTTACCTGTATTTGCGTACTAAAAAGAGTATTCTTATTAAATGAGAATTCCTTTTTTAAAGTTCAAATAGGGATTCAAGTCACCATATCCAATTTACATTTTATCTGCAAAAAACAATGTATTGTTTCTAACGATTAGAATATAATAACAATATAAATAAACTTTATCTTGTTTCCATATTTCAAAAATAAATAGGGGGTGCTTTTATTGAAAGTTGAACGTGTTGCTGTAATTTTAATGTTATTACTGATTCTTATAGGAAGTTTAATAACAATTGTCGAAGCTTCACAAAGCAAACTGGAAGGGATCGTTTCTGATCAAAATGGTTCTCCTATTTCAAATGTTAAAGTTAATGTTTGGGATGGCAAGATGTTGAGACAGTCAGTATCTGATTCAACAGGCAAGTATTCTGTTTCGGGGATAACTCCGGGGACTTTTTTTGCAGTCCGTTTAACTAAACAAGATTCAGAAACAGTTCGCATAGGAGGAACACGTTTCCCTGAAAAGGGCAATCTCGTTCTATCAGCAGAATTCTTAACATTGGCAGTAAATTCTAACTTCATATTAAGACTGCCTTCCAACCCTTCGACAGGTTATTCTTGGACGACACTTTCAAATACCCCTGCAAACATACTTGATTTCAGAAAAAAAGCGATGGAAGAGGAAAAGAATAAAGCTGAAAATGAACATAATGCGCTTGGGAAAAGCGGATATGAACTTTGGGAGTTCAATACACAGAAAGCCGGAAAAGCAAGTTTGCTACTTGCATACTACCGCTCTTGGGAAAAACCCATTTCCCCACTTCTCTACCATATCTGTTCGGTTAATGTGAAGTAGAATAAAAAACATGCCTCTCGACTAATTGGTGAGAGGCATTGGGTTTATGCTAATAAGAAATTAAAGTAAATCACGAGGTTTTTAAATTTGCAGCAAATTCGCTTTTAAAGCTGCTTAAGTTGACGTTTTGCTAAATCTCTTTTTTATATAGCAGCTCGTTTTTACTTAATAATCTTTTATTCTTTTTAAAAGTATTTATAGTTAGAATGTGCATTTGAAACATTGACGAACAGCTACTGGTGAGAAGTGCTTTTAGTTTTTAGAAAGCTCTACAAATCGGACTTAGTGAAGTCAACAGGAAACTTCTTATCTACTATTGCTAAGGCATCTTCAAATTCCAAAGGCTTACTATAGAAATAGCCTTGAATGGCATCACAGTCAAAGGCGGCAAGGTATTCCACTTGAGCTTCTTCTTCCACTCCCTCAGCTATGAC
>JAAYFL010000111.1 GCA_012728235.1 Synergistaceae bacterium | reverse complement strand
GCTTACTAGGGTCTCTAATAGATAAAATATAAAAAATAGTATCCAGTAATACTAAAATTTTTCAATACTTTTTTGGACAATTTTAAAATTAAGTTACTAGTGCTGCTTATATGTCAATTTCTATTGCTACGACTGATTAGGCAGCAGATTGCAATAATTTATTTTGGAGAGCAGTTATATCTACTTTCTTTTAACTTGTTAAAGAGAAGAACTAATGAAAAGGATATGTATATCGACGCCAAAATATTGGATAAAAAAGGCACGGTATTTTTCTTGTAAAAATAATGAGAAAACTACTTAAACGTAGAAATTAAAATTTATTTATGATTTAAATAAATTAAAATATATATGTATTTTTAAAACAAAATAGTAACAAAAGGAGAACAATAAATGAGAGGTTCATTAAGTTTTTTAAATATTTTAGTGCCATATAAAGTCATTACCAATGGAAACGGAACTATTAATGGTTGGATATCGTTATCCTTTATTGCATGTATCGCCATTTTTGCTTTAATACATTTTAGAAAATTTTACAAAAAAACAAATAAAATTATAGACGCTATAAAAGATACCAATAATTACATTTTTACTATTAGTAAAGAACATGATATTTCTGATAATCTCCGCGCCAGAGTTGGGCATCGTCCCCGCCGACCTCATTGGCGCGTTCAGCCTTATTTTCTACACGCCCCCGCAAGGAGCCGTGTTCGAGGCTTTTTGGGTGGGGTGATAGCTATGGAGAAGCTGTTCTTATGAGACCATCAAATGAAATTGAAAGGGCAATCAAACACCTTAATGCAAATGCAGCAGTAGGTGACAAAGTTGGCTGTACCCAAATCGCATCACTAACCGAGAAAGTCTTGGCTGATCTAGGGAGTGGAAATTACGATTTCTCAAAATATGATTCCCTTGTCTTAAAGCAAGGCAAAAAGAACCGGCGCGTCATGCTTTATAAGCTTTTTTCCACAGAAAACATACTGTGCCAGTATATAAAGCAGATATTGGACAGGCGGTTCAAAGTGAAATATCCGAACAGGAACAAGGCAATACATACACTGTTCGACTTCTTGAAAGCCATCAAGCAGATGTCCGAATTTACGGTTATTAAATACGACTTCAAAGATTACTTCAACTCCGTGTCAGCATCCTATGTTTTTGAAAAATATATTCTTAGGCAAATGACCGACCACTTCGAAACAGATCTGATTTCTGCTTTTTCTAGTCAAACAAAATATGCCTATGCAGGACTAAACACGTCAAATCTGTTTTCGGAGATAATCGCTATAAAATTTGACGAGCAAATTCGGGAAAAGTTTTCTCAACACGGACTGCTGTTCTTCGAGCGATATATTGACGATTCCATCATCATACTCAATCAGAATTTGGAGAAAGCTGTTTGCGATGAAATCCTAAATGAAGCACTCCTTGAAATTTACTACGACAAGAGCATTTCTGTCACGCCTCAGTGTAAAACCAAATTCAATCTGGGAAAGTTCAGAATAGTTACACGGCGTTCTCTGACAGCAACTAGTCCATCTTCAGTGGACTTTCTTGGCTATGAGTTCTTTTTCAAGAAGAGCTTAAAAGACAAGACGGAAATTCAATGCGGGATAACCGCAGAGAAGCGCGATAAATACAATGGTCAAGTAGATGAAATAATAGCAGACTACAAGCAGGATTCCAACATGGAACTCTTACGCCATAGAATTGCTGCGTTCTCGTCTCGGATTGTGTATATGAGCAAAAAATTCAGCAGCACTGTATGGAAAGCAAAAGGGGTTATCAACAATTACGGAGAATTACGGTTCCTGATAGATACTGACCTGCTGCATGATGTTACAAAGGATTTTTTGAAAAATATGATAGAGACGGCTTTTGCTCGGAACGACGTCAGCCTGCCATATTTCCTAATCAGGTCTACAACGCAACGCGGATATAATCTTCTGAAAAACATGAAGGTAAACAAAACAATATTGCTGGTGGAGCATATAGGGTACGACAAATTGGGGTTGGAAAAATTATGTTCGCAAATTGGAATTGCTGTTTATGGGAAGAGATACGGAACATTAGTACGCGAGTATTTGATAAAAACAAAGGTGGGATACTAAAACAACGGGGCAAAGTTGCACCTGCCCCATTGTTGGCTCTCCCAGTGGGAGATGCCTGTTCGTAATTCTCATCGCATATCATAAGCACGGGCGATGTGAACCACGCCGATGATGTGTGTGCGGCAAGCCGCACGGCAAGTGAATTGAACTTGCAGGAATATTATAGTAGCTAAGGAGGTAATTTTCAATGACCTTGAGTGGTCTTGAACGCAATAAACTGGATTATATCCTGACTGACCTGTTGCCTGTAGAGCTGTCAGAACGTTTTTCTTTCAGGCCGTTCTATGACTTTCTATTGCAGAAGAATAATCAGGACAAATTGAAGGAAATCACAGAGCAGATGAAAAGAAAATGTGCAGAGAGTGAAAAGAAGATTTTTGATAGCGAATGGGGAACGATGCCGCTAAAATACGACATTCTCAAGGGCAACGATTCCCTGCGACGCATGAGTCTTGTTCAGCCATTCTCCGCATTGAACATATACCTCTTTATGGAGTGTTTTCAAAAGGACATTCTGAACTTCTTTGAGGCGAACAATCGCTTCTCAATTCGATACCACTGCAAAAGCAACGAGCTATACTACAAAATCCGTTCAAGCAAATCAACGCGGTACATACAGAAATTTTCGCGTAAGCTCGGTAAAAGCGTCTTGCAGCAGACTGGGAGTTATTTTAAGATACAGCCCTTTGATTCAGTGAATTCATTTACATCTTCCCCGAATTGGCGTATGAGCAATTACGAGTATAAGTATTTTGCTAGGATGGATTATAAGTCATGTTTCGATAGCATCTATACCCATGTCTACACATGGATAATCGAGCGTAACGT
>JAAYFL010000110.1 GCA_012728235.1 Synergistaceae bacterium | reverse complement strand
TTCACGCACGGTTTTTTCAAGGATAATGCGGTCTGTTATAAGCTCACGGTCTTTTTGAGTGAGGGTAGCAAGTGCGGCATAGAGGGTGTCTAATACAGCCTTCTGTTCTAAAAATCCAGTGATATCAGTGGGGTCGGCAGGTTCGAAAAATGTATCTGATCCATCAGAATCGTTACCCAATGGCTTATCAAGTTCAACAGTTCGGCTTGTGCGGGACTTACATGTCTCACATTTCTGATCGCATTTGTTTGTGTCTTTCCATACACATTGAAATTTCCTCTCCTGTTGTTTTTGCTCTCGCCATATAGAGCGCATATTCTCCCGCGCGAGGTCTTCACCCATCTGGTTACGGGGCAGACGGACAACAAGACCGGATTCCTCATCGACATACCAGCGTTGTGGGAATGGTTTTTCGGGTTCTTCGGAACGGGCAAGACACTCCGCTCGTGTTACTTTGAATTCCTGTGTTCCATCCTCCGATAGGATGTAGTAGGCCATCGGTTCACCGGATTTCGTGCGGTGTGGAATGGGGGTGGGTTTGAAAGATTTGTTTTGGCTTTGATTGACTTGGTTTTTCATCAGATTTCCTCCTGTGATTTGAATTGCGTGAGCAATCGCAGGGAGGAAATTTTTAAGTCGGGTTAAAATTTAAATTATGTAATTGCTTTTTAAATTTAATATGTGATAAACTGATTAAATAAGAATTAGTACGAATTGATGGGTGAAAACTCATCAATTACACCAATCTAAAAGCAATAAAAAAGTCCCTGCGATTACTCACAGAAACTATCCAAATGATGATAAGATTAGTGTCCAACAATGATAGGGTTAATAGCGTTAATAGGATAAAAAGTTATCTATGGAGGCAATAAGCGTGACAAATACTGCACATCCAGTTCTGTGCGGTGGTACCTTCCTCATACAGATACTGGAGTCAAAGAGGATAACCGCCACACGACGACAGCGTACCCAAAGCGTCTCGGACACTATTCATGAGCAAGATGTATTGCTCGGACTTGTTCAGATTGTACAACCAGACTACATTAAGCCCGCAGGTGATACATTCAAAACCTACACCACCTACTTTAAACGCTGCGTGGAAAACACGCCTCAAGATTTGCAGTTTGCAGACGAGGCTGTGGTATCGACATTCTTGTCACGTTTGGAATCGGATTACGCGGGCGTGCTAAATGAAATGACGGGATTCGTAAATAACTTCATTGAAGTTGGGACAACACGGCAAAAGGATATTAAACTTGCAAGACGGCTGATAGGATTGATTGTGAATGATGCGGGAACACCTAATATCCCCGATGATTATCGGTTTGTTATAAGTAAAGATGGATCTTCAGTTGTTAAGTCTGAACTGATGACTGTGCCGAACATATATCTCCCTGCGTTTCTATTGAGCATATGGAAATTTATTGTGACAGAACGCAAGGAAAACAGTTTAGGTGCCACGACGGTAGCTGCATGGTCAGCTCCAAATGTACAGGGTCGTTATAGTGTTCCCGAGAGCTTACCTACACCCGAAGATTTTTTTGTAGACTGCGGAACTTATGTTGCCCCAGTATTACCTGTCGTCGACACTGAATTTTCGGAGGAACTGACACCGGCAAACGTTCAAAGGTTAATCATGCCGGATGTCTACACATACCTCCGCAACGCTGAAGAAAAGTACAGTACAATGAAAACGTTGCTATACAATGACCAACCAAAGAAATTTTATAGTTTCTATGTATGCAATAGAATCCGTTTTAGAGGACCAGATAGCAAAGTAGAAGGTCAACCAACATATCCGCCTAATATGCAGTTTATTGACGACGCAACGATAGAGAATATCAGAAAAGTGTCCCGCTTTGCGATAATCATCGGTACCGGTGGTCTGGGTAAATCCATGATGATGCGCCATCTTATGCTGAATGCCATAGCGAATTTCGACGATCTGAAATGCTTCCCGGTATTTGTTCCGCTAAAAGATTTTGATGAGACTGCGGACTCGCTGTTTGAGTATGTCTACTCCAAGATCGGTGTGTTTGACGATGGCTTATCTAAAGAGCAATTTGAACTGATGCTTACACATGGGTTGTGCCTGTTGCTGCTTGATGGACTAGATGAAATTAATGCTGGTTCCGTTAAGAGATTCGAACGTGAATTGGAGGTGCTAACGGACAAGTACTCCGGGAATATGTTTATCTTGTCGTCGCGTCCTTTCCAATCTTTCGTTTCATATGATCGCTTTAGCTTGTTGAGGCTGATGCCGTTTAACCCGCGGCAGGCTATGCAGTTAGTTGACAGGTTGGAGTTTCGTCCAGATGAGCCTGCTATTAAGGTGAAGTTTCTGGTAGCCCTAGAAAAAACTCTATTTCGGACGCACCGGTCTTTCACCGAGAACCCTTTATTGTTGACAATCATGCTTTTAACGTTTGAACAGTACGCCGAAGTGCCGTTGAAGATGCATGTTTTTTACCGAGAAGCGTTTGAAGTGTTGGCAAAACGACATGATGCGAGCAAGGGGGCTTATAAACGTGCTTTGAGGACAGGATTGTCTGTAGATGCCTTTGCCGATTATTTTGCTGAGTTATGCTTCCGATCATATAACGATGAGAAGTTTGAGATGACTGCTGAAGAATTTGATGGATACTTCAATCAACTTAACTCTCGTTCAGTGGCAAATGATAAGAAGACTACTGCCGGCGATTTTCGCGAAGATCTATGTTCTAACTTGTGCCTAATGTATGTTGAGGGCAACAGCTATCACTTCACTCATCGATCGTTCCAAGAATATTTCTGTGCGCTTTTCTTCTCTAAACAGAAGGACAAGTTCATCGCCAAGCTTGGTGATTTCTTCGAGAAGCACCAGAGACGTATGTTCGGTGACCGCACATTTTATATGCTCTATGACATGGTCACTGAAAAAGTAGAGGAATACATCTTCACGCCGTTTTTGACTACTCTGTTTGGTGAGTGTGAAGAGGCAGATGGGTACTGGACTTTTCTTGAAGCAATGTATCCGCAGATAACTTATTCATCTGAGGATGAGTATCGTTTCTCACGTAGAGTTGCTGAACCTCGTTCTTTTCTATTAAGCGCAATTCTTA
>JAAYFL010000109.1 GCA_012728235.1 Synergistaceae bacterium | reverse complement strand
CGTTAAATATTATACATGTCTTTGAGAAACTGGCAAGTATTTTAACATTTTTATTAGAAAAGGAGCTAAATTTATGAGCAATACGGATGAAATCAAAATGAATTTTAGCGTTCTGGGAATGACTTGTACAACATGCTCAGGTATAGCAGAAGAAGCTCTTGCAAAGGTTAACGGAGTAACTTTTGCTTCGGTCAATCTAACCACAAAGACAGCCTTTGTCGTGGCGGATTCAACAGTTACTTTTGAAATGCTCGAAAATGCTGTCAAATCTGTAGGGTACAGTGTTTCTAAAGATATTTCTTCTGATCTAGATGAAAAACAGTACAAAGAAGCACGCAAAGATTTGCTTATGATATGGGCTGTTGGATTACCTATGTCTATTCTTATGTTTTTGCATATGATTTATAACGTAAACTTTTCATGGTACCCCTATCTTGAAATTGTAGCTGCTTTTTTTGCTATATTTTATTGTGGCCGTAAAACTATAAGAGGGGCTTGGATAGCTTTTGTTCACTTTCATACAAACATGGACTCTCTTATAACTATTAGTGCTATAGCCTCCTTAGCTAATGCTCTTTTGAGTCTTTTAGGACTTCATATCCCCTCTTTCGGGACTGTTGGCATTATGATTTTGATGCTTCATTTAACTGGAAGATATATAGAATCGCGCCTTCGTGACAGAGCTACTAAAGAAGTGAAAAAACTCCTAACTTTACAGCCAAGAGAAGCTAGAGTACTTCTTGAAGACGACTACATTATGGTTCCCATAGAAGCCATCAAACCGGAAACACTTATAAGAGTAAATGCTGGCGAGCGAATCCCTCTCGACGGAATTGTCACTTCGGGCCTATCTGAGGTTGATGAATCTCTACTTACGGGTGAATCCTTGCCCATTATAAAAGATATTGGCTCAGATGTAACTGGTGGCGCCATGAATCTCTCAGGTTCTTTGATTATAAAAACAACCAAAATTGACGAGGAAACTTTTCTAGCAAAAATGATTGATCTCGTACGTGAAACACAGAGCACAAAAGTTCCCCTCCAGGCCCTTGCCGACCGTATTACCCTAAAGTTTGTGCCCACAATAATTTCTCTGGCAGTATTCAGTGCTCTGTCTTGGTTTTTTGCTTTTGATGCTCTGTCTGCTCTTTTTTCTCCGCTTGCTTCGTATTTGCCATGGCCGACTGCATATACTTCTCCTGTAGACGCAGCAGTATACGCTTTTGTAGCCACTTTAGTTATAGCTTGCCCATGTGCTCTTGGCCTTGCCATCCCTTTGGCACTTGCGGTTAGCACAGGAGAAGCTTCTAAATCTGGCCTTTTAATAAGAAATGCTGAGGCCATACAAACTCTAAATCAGACCAGCTACGCCATTTTAGATAAGACAGGAACATTAACGAAAGGCACACCGACTGTCACAAAATGGGAACTTCCTGAAGAGGCTCGTCCCTATGCCTATAAACTAGAATCCTTATCCGGACATCCTGTTGCAAAAGCAGTAGTTAGCATTCTGAATGGCCAGCCCAACATCTCCGACCCAGATGAATTGATTGAAAAAGCAGGAGAAGGAATTAGCGGTAAATGGGGTGACGACCTTTGGTTTGTTGGACGCCCATTAGTTTATCCGAAAGAAGCAGGAATTGATGTCACAGTCGTAGAAGTTCGTAAAAATGAAAACCCGTTAGGTTATTTTGCAATAACAGATTCACTCAGAGAGGACTCAGCTACTGCTATAGAAAACTTAAAATCTCTAGGCATCACATCAATTATGGCAACAGGAGACAGAATGGAAGTTGCCATGCAAGTTGCCCGCGATGTT
Source organism: Synergistaceae bacterium (assembly GCA_012728235.1). NCBI lineage: Bacteria > Thermotogati > Synergistota > Synergistia > Synergistales > Synergistaceae > Synergistaceae bacterium. Next base: position 585 of record JAAYFL010000109.1, on the reverse strand, counting down.
GGCATAAAGGAAGTATACTCTGAGATTCATCCTGAGGACAAGCTGTCACTTATACAAAAAATTCAAATCTCTGGTTCTAAAGTTCTGATGGTTGGAGATGGCATAAATGACGCTGCTGCTCTGAGAGGAGCACACGTAGGTATAGCAATGGGAAGTGGAATGGATTTAGCCGTTGATAATGCGGACATTGTCATAGTGAAGGGCGGCCTTTCGAAAGTCGTGGCCGTTGTTCGAATAGCAAAGAAAACAAAGAAAGTAATTTATCAAAATTTATTCGGGGCATTTCTGTATAATATTATTGCAATTCCTCTTGCCATGTCCGGACTCTTACATCCTATAGTCGCTGAGGTGGCTATGGCAGCGAGCTCGATTACAGTCATATTAAATTCAATGAGAATAGCCGGTTCTTCAACAGATTAGTTTGGAATACCTATCAATTTACACTAAAAATTCCAATTGAGGCGGCTTATTATTTTCAAACAGAAAGAAGGTTATTAAGTTGAAAAAACATATACTACTAACTATATCTATAATATTTATGTTATTTTCGGCAGGAAGAGCAGTCGCCCATCCACCGAAAAACAT
>JAAYFL010000108.1 GCA_012728235.1 Synergistaceae bacterium | reverse complement strand
GTTTTCAACCTCGCAGGTGTTCCTATGGACACATACATTAATGTAGTACCATTCTTGAACGCAGGTGGAGTGCACAAATGGATCAGCGGTATACTTCATCCCGAAGAAAGCTCATTAGCAAAATACGACTACGTAGATCAACTTTTGTCCAAGAGTACGGCAGGATCAAATGGATTGCTTTTTTTGCCATATCTTTCCGGCGAACGTTTTCCCGTCATGGATAGCGATACCAAGGGGTGCTATATCGGCGTCGTTAATGAAACCAGTAAAATGGATTTAGCACGTGCACCGTTGGAAGGAGTAGCTTTTTCTATCCGCCAAGGCCTTGAGGCGATTGGGGGAACACCTTCTCTGGTGACTTTGGTTGGTGGAGGGGCTAAAACCCCAGTCTGGCGGCAGGTATTAGCCGATACTTTAGACCAAAAGATCGTTGTGCCCTCGGGTTCTGAATATCTCCCTGCTCTAGCCATTGCCTCCTCGGTGTTGATTGCCCAAGGAGTAGAGCAAGATTATGGGAGTTTTATTCGTTCCATTGTTGAAGATACCCAGACGAAAACCTATTTGCCGGATCCGCAGGCAGTGTTGGTAATGGAAGCTCAATATCAGCGCTTCATAAAAATCCATCAAAGTGTAGCTCCTCTTTTCGAGTTAACTTAATATTGGTTGATAATTCGATAGACTAAACTATGGTCGAAAAAATATAGATTATTGACCTTATGAAGCTACTGAGTTTCTTCAGCTGCATTTTTCAACGAGCTTTTTTTCAAATGTGCAATAATCTTCTTATCTCACCTCTAGTCACGTATTTGCGATCCAGGTCCAGAACAAGTTGATTTTCGTGCCAGGCACGAAAATCAACTTACACGATTCAGATGCAATGAGGCGATATCTTTTAGACGAGATCTCCTATCTAGTGCTAAGATTAAATAAAGATCATTTGTACAATATTTGATCGTATAGTTTTGATGTGAAATCCCAGCAATAACGAGGAGGTTTACAATGAATTGGCATAAGAAATGCGATTTGAAGCAAGCTCGTCTAAGAGGTGCATCCCCCTACTTAAATCAAAAACAGATCAAATCTGAATCAATCGTTGATGCGCTTGAAGCTTTGATGCGTCCCGGAGATCGAGTGGTGATAGAAGGAGACAATCAGAAACAGGCAACATTTTTGGCGCAAGCTCTCACAAAAGTTAATTCCGACATAGTAAATGACGTCACGATGATAGTTCCTTCAATATCCAGGGACGAGCATTTAGATGTGTTCGACAAGGGCATCGCCAGTGAGATTAATTTTGCTTACGCCGGAAAGCAAAGTGTTCGTTTGGCAGATATGCTCGCAGAAAACAAATTAAAAATCGGCGCAATTCATACCTATCTTGAACTGTATTCAAGACTCTTTGTTGATCTCATACCCGACATTTGTTTTGTTGCGGCAGATCAGGCCGATCCGGATGGAAATTTATTTACGGGTTACAGCACGGAAGACACACCGACTTTGGTTGAAGCGGCGGCATTCCATCACGCAATTGTGGTTGTCCAGGCAAACGAGATTGTTGAGAGTGGCAAATTGCCACGCGTCGACATCCCGGGAGATTGGGTAGATTTATTCGTACTAGCCGATGAACCCTTCCAATTGGAAGCATTATTCACAAGAGATCCAAAAAAGATTCGTGATCAGCACATTCTGCAGGGAATGATGACGATCAAGGGTATTTACGCAAAACACGGAGTTACTTCACTTAACCATGGAATAGGCTACAACGCTGCAGCAATAGAACTGTTGCTGCCTACGTATGGTGAGGAACTTGGCCTGAAAGATAAAGTCTGTAAGAACTGGGTTCTTAACCCGCACCCGACTATGATTCCTGCAATTGAAAAGGGCTGGGTAGAAAGCATGTACACCTTTGGCGGAGAGATCGGAATGGAGCGCTACACGGAAGCTCGATCGGATATATTCCCGATCGGTCCAGACGGAACACTAAGATCAAATAGAGCTTTTGCACAGATTGCCGGACTTTATGGTATTGATCTTTTCCTCGGAGCAACATTACAAATGGACTATCTGGGCAACTCATCTACAGTCACTAGCGGACGTTTGACCGGATTCGGCGGAGCTCCAAATATGGGACACAACACATTAGGGCGCAGGCACACATCTCCTGCTTGGCTCGACATGATGCCCAATCCGGGAAATTCCTTACAGAGAGGCAAGAAGCTTGTAGTTCAGATGCTCACAAGTCAGGGACGTTTCGGCTTCAATTTCAAACCTGAACTAGATGCAGTCAAGATCGGTGAGGATAGCGGCTTTGCTGCGCCACCGGTCATGATTTATGGAGAAGATGTCACACATGTTGTCACAGAGCAAGGCATTGCGTACCTCTATATGGCTGAGACAGAAAATGAGCGCAGAGCTCTGTTAGCTGCTGTAGCCCAAGAGACACCACTGGGAGAATATGCGAGTAAAGCGGAGGTGGAAAAAATGCGCAAAGAAGGCAAAGTAGCCTTGCCGGATGATCTGGGAATAGATCCTGCCACCGCAACACATGAACGCCTAGCTGCCAGATCGTTGGATGAACTTGTTGAATGGTCAGGTGGCCTGTATGAAATCCCGGCCAGTTTTAAATAAGGTAATATTCAATCAGGTATAGAGGCGTTTTTCTTTTATGATGGGAAAAAGGAGATTGTCATGAATAAATTTAACGTGATGGAAGCAACGATTGCCCGAGTGCATGCCGCCATGAAAGCAGGAGAAGTGACAGCAGTGGAGCTTGTTTCTGCCTATCTAGACAGAATTACCGCTTATGATAAAAAGGGTCCGTCAATCAATGCCATAATCATGACTAATCCGCGAGCATTAGAAGAAGCTGCTGAACTTGATCGTTACTTAATAGAAAAAGGCGAATTGACTGGTCCTCTGCACGGTATTCCTGTTCTGCTAAAAGACAATGTTCAAACATTCGACATGCCGACGACAGCCGGCTCCAAATCTTTAGAAGGATTTATGCCTGAAGAAGATGCCTTTATTACAAGAAGGCTGCGACATGCTGGTGCAATTATCTTAGCGAAGACAAATCTGCATGAGTTTGCGATTTGGGGCGAGACTATCAGCTCGATCCTGGGACAGACTGTTAATCCCTACGATTTGACTAGGACTCCCGGAGGTTCATCCGGAGGAACAGGCGCGGCGATCGCAGCAAACATGGGTATAATCGGTATCGGGACAGATACGATCAACTCTATCAGAAGCCCGGCCTCAGCTTGTAGTGCAGTAGGATTTAGGCCTACGGTCGGTCTTGTGAGTCGTGCCGGAATTGTTCCGTACAGCATGACTCAAGATACAGCTGGACCAATTTGCCGTAGCGTCGAGGACTGCATTCGCACTTTGGATGTAATCGCAGGATATGATCCGGACGATGATGTAACAGCCTGGGGTGTCGGCAAACAACCCATAAGCTACCTGCCCTTTTTACGGAAAGACGGACTTGTCGGTAAGCGCTTGGGAGTATTGCGCAGCTTTTTCGGAACAGAAGCAATAAATGAGCAGGTGAACCAAGTAATGGCAGAAGCCTTGGCTGTTTTAAAGGAAGGCGGCGCCACATTGCTGGAGATTGGCGAAGAGATTGATTCAGATCGGATGATACAAGAAGTAAGCGTTCATTTTGATGATCTGAGGACAGACCTAAATGGCTATTTGTCGCAACTTGGGGCCGCTGCCCCGATTCATTCGGTGGAAGAGGTCCTTGAGAGCGGAAAGTACCATCCTGGGATTGAAGATAATCTCAAAAAGGCCCTTAAATTGGATGTCGGAACGCCCGAATACAATCAGAAGCTTCTTCGCCAGGGAGAGATGAGAACCAGAATAATGAAAATTATGGCGGACAATGAGCTCGATGCATTAATATATCCGCATCAACAGCAGCTTGTCTGTAAGATCGGAGAAGGACAGAAACAACGTAACGGGGTTCTCTGCTCAGCGACAGGCTTCCCTTCGGTAGTTGTTCCCGCAGGATTTGCGCCTTCGACCGACGCACCGATCGGCGTTCCAGTTGGTCTAGAGATAGCTGGCAAGCCCTTTACAGAGGCTATTTTAGTCGAAATTGCATACGCATTTGAGCAACTTGCTCAGTTTAGGCAAGCACCGGTATCTACTCCGTCGTTATAAGCTCCGCTGCGAATTGAGGAAATATTCCTTCGAAATAAGCTATCTGAAGCCATTCATAGTAGTAAATTAAAAAGAACCGCAGTCTATGCCTCGACTGCGGTTCTTTTGTCCCCCACTTAGGGATTAGATTTAATAAATGTCTTTCTTTCCACTCTTGATTCCGAGAGCAACATTCTCAGGAGTCAAAGGTAGTTTGTAAAAGTTGATGCCTGTAGCATCGTACAAAGCGTTGCCGATAGCAGACGGAATGGAGATCATCGTGTGTTCAGAGACACCTCTTGCACCGTAAGGACCGTTTAGCTGAGGGTTCTCAATATAGATCGGAACTACCTCAAGCGGCATGTCTTTCATGGTCGGGATTTTGTTGTCTGTGAATGAAGGATTAAGGAGGACGTTGTTTTCGTCAAACTTGTATCCTTCTAGGATCGCTGATCCGATACCCTGCACTACACCGCCCATGACCTGACTGTAGACCATTCTCTCATTGAGAATCTGTCCGGCGTCAAAGGCCGAGGCCACTTTCAGGACAGTGATCTCGCCTGAATGCACGTCAACTTCAATATCAACTGCATGACAACCAAAGGTCCAAGCCAGTGCGGGGTTGCCTTGTCCGGTCTCATGGTCTAGGTTTGTCAGTCTCTCTGCGGTGAAATAACCATGAGAAATTAGCGGACCGCCTATACCGTTACCATTAGGATAGGCATAGCCATAAGCCATGTTTTTGTAAGCTACACGCACTGAGGGATCATGTTTGTAAAAAATGTAGCCTCCGCCATGATCTAGGGATTCCTTTGAAAGTCTTAGGATCTGTCCTGCAATATCTTTCATTTGGTCAATCATGTCCCGTTGTGACATAATTGACCCTCACATCCATCTGGATAAAGTAAACATTCTTGACAGTGTCAGAAAGAATGTGACTGGCACCTTAACTGAAGCAATTGAGATCATATGGGATCGCAAGCGTCAGTACACAGACGAAGATGTTATTGAGCGCGCTGGACCGGTAGTTGAAGCTGCTATCAGGAACGGTACTTTAGCCATGAGAACTCACGTTGACATCGACACTGTAGGAGGTTTAAAACCCTTAAAGGGTGTTCTCTCTCTTCGTGAAAAATACAAGAATGTCATGACCATGCAGCTGGTTGCCTTTCCCCAGGAAGGAATTATTAAGGATCCCGGTTGCGACAAGCTCATGGATGAAGCTATGCAGATGGGGTGCGACATCGTAGGCGGAATGCCCGCCAATGAAAACACACCTGATGACAGCCTGGCTCACGTCAAGTATTGTTTTGATCTAGCTGAAAAGTACGATGCTGATGTTGATATGCATGTCGATGAGACAGATGATCCTTTCTATCGTACACTCGAAATGGTAGCTGATGAAACCATAAGGCGCGGT
>JAAYFL010000107.1 GCA_012728235.1 Synergistaceae bacterium | reverse complement strand
GCGACGACGAGATTATAATCCTCCTCTAATGCTATATTGCTTACTTGCAAAGCAGACGGGCCGTCCATAACTCTCGTGCTGACTTCGAATCCATGTCTTTCCAACACTTCTTTTTTCCCTTTTAAATTATTCTCTAAATCTTTATAAATTATGGCTTTAAAGAAAGTATCAATACCTAAGAGATCAAGAGCATCCCAAAATGCTATCAGTAAAATTTTCTCTACTCCGAACCCCTTTAGGTTCCCCGTCGTTGCCACAAGGTCAAGAGCTTCACTGGAAAGATCAGTTGCAACTATTGTTTTTTTGTACATTTTTTCGCCTCCCCATGTTATTAGTCCCTACAAACTCCCCTTTACAAAATTAGCTAAGCGTTCTTCACCCCTTCAAATACTGCTTTAAAAACAGATAATCAATTTGACGTGATCTATCAGAAATAACGCCAATAACCACGCTGTCTTTTTGGATAAATAAGATGTGTTAGATGCTTTATATTTTTTGGAAATCATTCGGGTAATTTTTTTATTTAGGCTTGAATTCTGTCGCAAGAAGAAAAAAATAATAAAAGTAAAAGTTAGGTATTTGAAAAAAATGTAGGAGGCTGATTTTAATATAAGTGTAAGGCGGCTGCTTCGGTATATATTTAAAACTATAGCCATCAATATAAAAGCAATTAACGGCTTATCTATTCTCTTTGAAGAGCTTTTGTTGCGCATATAGCTCACTCCTAAGTATAGAATTTACCAAATCAACTTTTCTGACAATAATTTAAATAGATAGTTTTAGTTTATTGATTTCTGAGACTGCTACGTATCTACCATTTTTATTATAAAATGTTGTCTTGTAGCTTTAAGAGGAATAATGCTGTTCGTTTAGATACTTTTATGTAACCCTAACAAAGTTTATTTCGCTTGCTTATCTATTTATATTCTACAATAGATTTCACTTTACTTCATCTTTTATCTGAAATTTAGAAAATAATTTATTTAACAAACAAAATATTTTTAAATAGCTACTTAAGCTTTGATAATATTATTTCTATTGCATCAATATAAGAGTTAAAACCCTTTCCAGATACGGTAGCAACACAATGCTCGGATATATAAGATGTCTTCCTATACTCTTCTCTGCTGTTAACATCGGATAGATGAACCTCAACAGTCGGAAGTCCGACCGCTCTGATAGCATCTGCTATTGCTATACTGGTGTGCGTATATGCTGCAGGATTTATGATTATAGCCTCATATTTACCCATAGACTCCTGTATAACATCTATGATATTCCCCTCATGATTTGATTGAAAAAAATCCACTTCTATGTTTTTTGAAACAGAAAAGCTTCGTATATATTCATTCAAATCTTGCAAACTTTGGGAGCCATAAATCTCCGGCTCTCTTACTCCCAACATGTTCAAATTTGGTCCATTTATCACAATTATTTTCATAAATTAAGCTCCTCTACTATTTTCTGCGCGGCAAGATGAGGATCGCTGTTTTCTACAGATATATCTTGCCAACTCTCGTAAAACGGAGCTCTCATTTCATAGAGCTCTTCAACTCCATTCGCAATAGAAATTGGACGGCCAATCGTAGCCAGTTCTTTAAGGTCTCTTTTTATGTAGACGACCAAGCTGTTCTGTCTCATTATCTCTTTATTTTCCGGAGTAACAACCACTCCGCCTCCGGTCGCAATTATCAAGCCACTTTCTTTGCAAAATTCAGAAAGGACCTCACTTTCTTTTTTACGAAAATATTCCTCTCCCCTCTCCATCAATATCTTGGGGATTACTCTACCTAATTTTTTCACTATCTCTCCATCAATATCTACAAACGGTCTACCCGTTAGCTCACTTAACAACTTGCCAACAGAGCTCTTTCCACTTCCAGGCATTCCTATTAAAACTATGTTTTGGGTTTCTTTTGCAATCATATCTGCTATTTCAATGCTCCTCTCTAATGGGATTTTCTTTTCGGTGAATAGTTCTGAAGATGCCCTGGCTTGCTCCACCAGCATTAATAATCCGCTTGCGTACGCTATGTCAAGTTTTTCAGCTTGTAAAATGAGTGCTGTTCTTGCTGGATTATATATGAGATCGGCCACAAAAACACGATAGGGAAAGAGCTCAAGGTTTATCGGTGAATCTCCATTGTTCGGATACATCCCAACCGGAGTTGTGTTTACTATAATTTGAGCATCACTGTGTAAATAAAGATTATTATAATTTTCCGTCCCTGTTCTCGATACAGTTATAATTTCCTTTGCTCCTAAATCTTTAAGAACAGATTTAACCGTAGATGAAACCCCACCGGAACCAAGTATTACTGCCTTTTTCCCAGCGACATTATCCTTTATAGAAGAAATCATTAAAGAAAATCCGTCATGATCCGTGTTGTCTCCATAATAAGACCCATTCTGTTTTTTTATGAGAGTATTTACGCTCCCAACCTGTTTTGCTTTTTCCGACAGTTCATCACAGTGAGACAGAACCATTTTTTTATATGGGATTGTTACGTTAAAACCATCATAGTCATTATGAGCCAAAAAATCGGACAAATTCTCCGGAGAGATTTCACATAAGTCATATGCATAATCTCCGAGCATACTATGAATAAGGGGAGAAAAACTATGTCCAAGTTTCTCTCCCAACAACCCAAATTTCTTCAAATTACACGACCTCTGAGTAACTTCCCAGATATTTCAATGTTTTGCTGCTCTCTTCAATTCTTATTAACATCTGCTTAAAATTCTCCGAGTAAACTGAAATTGAAAAGTCAAAGTAAAACATAAATTCAAAATCGCTATCCGGCAAAGGTCTACTCTCAAGCTTAGTATGGTTAACTCCTAAAGCAGACAAGCTTGAAAGGGCATGATAAAGGGAGCCCGGTCTGTGTGGAAGCGTTACCATTACACTGGTTTTGTCTGAACCAGGATAAATCTCCATTTTCTTTGAAATGCAGATAAATCTAGTATAATTGCCGCCGAAATCCTGTACGGAATTAATAAGGGAATCCAATCCGTAAAGCTCGGCACAAGAAGCAG
>JAAYFL010000106.1 GCA_012728235.1 Synergistaceae bacterium | reverse complement strand
GCCAGAAGGAGGGAGATTGAAAGCCAAGTAATCCCCATTCGAAACCAAAGCGGTTCAATTATGGGGAGCTTTATCAATAAATATTACATTTTGTAGATATTTTTCATGCGCTCAAGGCCACGCTTGATCGACTGGCGGACAGACTCCTCATGTACGCCCTCGGCCTCGGCAATTTCCTTGATGCTCTGTCCAAGAATGATGTGGGCATCAATCCTGCGGCCCTGGATCTCCGGCAAAGAGTTGAGGGCGTTCCATAGACGGATGAACAGCTCCATACGCTCCAGAAGCTCCTGGGGCGTTGGCTCGTGCAGGCAGGCGGAATATTCGATCCCGTCATCGCAGTCCAGAGAATATTGCGCCTTATGCCGGGAGAGCCGCCGCTGGTAGGCCATTTCGTGCCGGGCATCGGACACAAACACTTCGGCTACCTCGTCAGAAACCTCGATAAACTGATCCTGTGTGTACCAATAATAAAAATCCTTCAGATTGATTATAGTCATAAATAAACCTCCGTTTCGGTGTTGGGTGGATGAGTGACCGAAACGGGGCTCGGCGGGGAGCGGCACCTCGGGGAGCCGCACCGCACCTCGGGACACTTTGTCTCGAAGTACAAAAAAGCGCCCGGGCGGCATGAAGCCACACGGACGCATGAAGTTACATATTCATTTGTGTACTGTCTAATTTCACATTCATAACCAGACTGTCCCGGAGGGGGAGCTACGCTTTTTTTAGCTGGTGCAGATCATGGGTATTATGAAAAAAGGCAAAAATGGACACGGCGATACCTCCTGAGCACCGCCGTATCCTCAAAGAAGGGCGACTTTAACACACCCTCCGTATTCTCATTTTTCAAAAAGAAAACGGCGGTCTGAAATTTGTTATTTCAAAACCGCCGTAAGGCTACTGTAGTTTGTTTTGGCGCACAGATACTCAATCGCCGAAACAACGGTTTTTTTATTCATGTTGGGCGACTTTTTTCTTTTAGATTGTTTTGAGTTCCCGACTATAATAAGCTATACCTGCAATTACAATAAGGGCTATACCTGATCCAATCATAATCCACTGCAAGGGAAGAATATCAGCCAAAGGGCCAAACATAGCCATACCAATTGGTAAAAAGCCAGCATACATCGTGCCAAGTAATCCAAATACACGCCCCTGCATAGAGGTGTCCGTTTTTTCTTGTAACATAGTGGTAATTGCTGTTTGCACCATTGTTAATGCGACTCCATAACATACCATTAGGCCAAGGTAAAAAATAAAATTCTTTGAAAAGCCCATTCCGATTGCAAAAGTACCAAACGCAAAAAGTCCAACTGCCAAAGTTTTTCCTCGGTGCTTAAAACCTCCCCATGTACTCATAATAACTCCGCCTACCATCATACCTGCGAACCCTACTACTTCCACTGCGGTAAGATACCAGTAAGTATCACCGAATACTCGCCGAACAAGAAGTCCTGCAAGATAGCCTGCTGGAACACAAAAGAAAGTGAATAGTCCGTAGATGATTAAAAGCTTTCCAATTAGTTTGTCTGCAAAAGCGTATTTGACGCCAATTTTCATGTCAGAAAAGACGCTGGCCTTCTCAATGGAAATATTTTGTTTCGGAAGTGCCAAGCAGGACAATAGGCCCGTTCCCAAGATTGCCGTTACAATGTCTATCATAAGCGTAGTTCTCAATGTGCTGATTGCAAAAACTGCACCTGCCGTCGCTGGAGCCGCAAAATTAACAATAGACTGCATTGTTGCATTGATGCCGTTGTACCGCATAAGTTGATCTTCCGGGACAAGCTGTGGGATAACGGCATTGACCGCTGGAGTTTGTATTCCTGCCCCCAAGGATCGTATGACCGACATAACAAGCAAACCACCGAGCAAAGCAGGCTCCGATGAAATATGCGGAATTGCCAATACCATTACAAAAGTGACAAATGCAATCAGCAGATCTGCGCCTATAATCAACTTTTTTCTCCGGTATCGGTCTGCCCATACGCCGCCTATAAATGAAATGAGAAATTGTGGTAGATAGGAGCAGACTGTAAATGCAGCCACCCACACGCCACTGGATGTCTGCATGGTTGCATACCAAATGAGCGCCATTTGAACAAGCGTAGAGCCAAAGAGTGTGATACATTGACTGGTTAAGAAAAGGAGTATTCTTTTCTGCCAGTCGGTGCGTTGCGTGTCATCCATGTTGTATATCCTCCTGTTTTTTAGGAGGGAGCACAAAGCGCTGCGTGGGATAGCCAAACTCTGTCAGCAATTCTTTTTCAGCAAAACCAAGTTGCAATAGCATATCTCGATGCCCTGTATCGGCCTTGTCCTGTTCTCGAAAGGTTGTTGTGCTGATTTCCTGCCCTGGAAGATATGTTTCCAATAAGGCATCCAAGAATACCTTTTGAAGTCCGCGATTTCGATGTTGCGGATGTACGCCAAGAAATTCTATACTGCCTGGAGAATAGGTAAATGCCATCGCTCCAATGAGAATATCTCCCTCCCTTAGCACAAGCGCACGCTTTTCGTCAATACTTTCTTCCAGCTTAGCTAAGTAGTCATCTTCATCCATTACAGGATACCCATCAATAACAAGCCGCATTAAGTTCATCCAATCGACAATATCTTTCTTTTCTGCTAACCGAATATCCTGTATTGTAAATTCCATAGCCGTTGTTCTTCGATGTAAAGTGAACCGCAACTGCAAAGGATAAAAGCTCCGTTCTTCACGATACTCCGCAGGCGGCGATTTATACATGGCCTTAAAAGCTAGTGAAAACGATTGCTGGCTCTCGTATCCGCAGATAAAAGCAATTTCGATAATAGGTTTATCCGAAAAGACCAGGAGCTTTGCTGCCTCTGTAAGCTGACGGCGTTGCACATAATCATGAATTGTCATTCCTACGGTTTCGGTAAATAGTCGGTGTAAGTGATATTTTGAATAGTGGACAGCCTCCGCAACCGTTTCTAATTCCAGCTTTCCGTCAAGATGACTTTCGATATAGTCAATGACTGCCTCTATGCTGATGACTGATTGATTGCCCATGTGTGTCCCCTCCTTTCCATTAAGTATGTAGGGTTGAGCAAAACTCTGATCCGTTCGCAGCGGCATACAATATATAGATTCTGCAATAATTTGCAACTCAATATATTGTTTCACAATTTTGCAAAACTTGCGTTTTGCTCATCTCTATTAAGTATGATAACAAAATCAAAGAAGATTGTTTTAATAATTATTGCGGGTTTTGGAAGCGCACTCCAAATAGAGATCAAATACCAAGCACAATATATTATTTACAGACTCCAAACAGTGCTTGACAACAACGGGGGTATTAGAGGAAAGAATTTGGCTTAGATCTCCATACACAGCAATACCGCTTACCAGTGTTCCATGCTGTTGGTGCGGCTGTATGTAATCATTTACTCCCCACTGGCTATCGAATGCATGCAGATCGGAGTCAGAGAGAAACGGTGCAAGCAGGGTATGGCCATTGTTCACTCCGGTATCCAACAGGCATATTGAGACATTTGCTGATTCATCTTTCACAATTCTTGAAGCTAGATTGGCAACCCACTCTGCCTGCTCCTTGTTCTCAAGATTCATGAAGAAATGGACCGGGTCGTGAACCGCACGAAATTCAGCAATGTTCGGGTTAGTGGCAGTTAGGGCAATGAGGTCTTGGGCTGTGGCATAGATGAGGATGACCGTACGTTCGGGGAATGAAAGAGAGAATGGGCTATATTGGATGTCCAAAGTGTCAACATCTTGATGGAAATGTTGTACATCTTCCTCTTCCGTACTGGAGAGCCAGACTTCACACCATTGAGGAGAATCAAGCGGTATAAATTCAGGACTGTCGGTCCAAAAGGAATCGAGAGCAGCTGCACGAATGCATTCTACACTTCGGACAAGTGTATCGTTCTTGGGTTTATCTTTCTTGGTGTTCTCGAAAGCATACTGTGTGAGTTTCTTAGGAAACCAGCTTTTTCTACTGGCAGGGACATATACTGTAGCATGCTGAGTTGTCACTCCTTCATCATCTGATGTGCTCTGGATGTTACGTAGGCGAATACCAGAACGTCTGTTCTCCAGACTCTCGGTCAATAGGTCATGCTCTGGTCCACCACTGAACTCGATGTATACACCACTCGGCATTTTGGAATCACCATTGGTTTTCCACAGTTGGTTATATTCGTTGAGCAATTTTTTACTGTGTAGATTACGATCTCTCACAGGTAGTTTGGGGCCTTTGTTCGGGCGTCCTTTACTGGAGTATTTACTTGCAACAGGTTGACCCGTTAGGAAGATATGTGGGTATTCCATAACGTATCTCTTTTATTAGTTATAGGCTGCTCTTCTCTCGGAGAGCATTCGTTCCAATTGGTCAATCGTTACGCTGGTTTGGTCATTGAGGATCGCTTCCTTGATGGCATCGTCACATGCTTGGGTTATTTCTGCATGGCTCAAAGAGTGTGCCAATGGGAGAGTGTGCTGAAAAGAAGGTGCTTTGGGGGAGAAGGAAGCGAGTCGGTTATGGAGTAGGCGCAGAACTTGCGCGTCGTCCGGGAGTTGATATGCGAGGATATCATCAAAGCGCCTGAACAGCGCTTGATCCAAAATCTTTGGATTATTGGTTGCCGCTACGATTAAACTCTGTGAATCATCGCGCTCAATGAGCTGAAGGAATGAGTTGAGGACTCGCCTCATCTCTCCAACATCGTTGTCGAGGCTCCGTTCTCCGCCGATGGCATCGAATTCAACGAAGAAATAGATTCCACGCCGTTGTGGGATGGTGTCAAAAATTAGGCGAAGTTTGGCACTGGTCTCTCCCATGTACTTGGTGACGAGCTTGTCCAACAGGATAGTATATAGCGGTAGGTTCAGCTCGCTTGCCAATATAGAAGCGGTGAGTGTTTTGCCAGTTCCTGGAGGGCCTACCAAGAGTATTTTTCGGCGATGTGACAACCCGTACTTCTCCAATTTATCTTTTTGCCGGTATTCACGAAGAATACGTTGGATTCGCTCCTTCATCCCATCGGATTGCACGAGAACAGGCAATCTTTGAGTTGGTTCAGTGGTGATGATCAAGTGTTCAAGGTCGGTGCTGAAGGGAAGGATCTTTTTGTTCTGTTGTTCTCGAGCTTTATCGATGATGTCTCGAATGTCGTGAGCGAGGCCGATATGGCCCTTGCGGGCCTCATGAGCAGCGATCTGGAGGGCTACAGTGAAGAATTGCTCAGGTTGTTCGCTTGAGTGAAAACGGACGAGCGCCTTTATCTGTTCTGCAGTAGCCATCATGGTCTCCCTTGTGAACGTGTGTATTTCACTACACTCTACTATACGTTCTCGCCCAAGCCTACTGGGTGAAGTGATTACAGCTGATCTCCTCCTTGCTTCCTGCTGAAAATGAAGCTACTAAGACAGAACATGGCCGTCACCCAGTTTCGTGCGGCCACGAAACTCGACCTAGACAAGAGTCTCCTCCGACTTTTGGTAGGAGAAAATGAAATTTCAAATTTACTCTAAAACCTGTATCTGGCGTCACCATTCAGCTTTTTAAGCCGATTTTTCTTTCAACAAGTCCGAAAGTTGGGAGCCATCGTAGTTATACAGAGGATGAAATTTGTCCAAAGTTACTCAAATCATGATTTGACAAATTATGATTTGACAAATATCAGACAGATGCTCAAATGTGTAAGGTTCGCCGGGCAAAAATTCGAGAATTCTGATTACTTCATGGACTTATGAATTTGGCAAGATCAACATGTTGCACAGCGAAAGAAAATCTTACTGTTCGTGATATGTAAGAACCTTGGTATTATCGGT
>JAAYFL010000105.1 GCA_012728235.1 Synergistaceae bacterium | reverse complement strand
GAGAGGGACCTTATCCATAGCTTTGGGAGATCGAGAAACCCATGAGTATTCTTCTCACACCATATTGAAAATTCCTGAAGGAACCAAGATGAACGTAAGAAATTTACATGATGAGACTTTAGAAATAACTGTTGTAAAAGTTCCGGCTCCATAAAAGACATCAGAAAATAGAGCTAAACTAGTCGAATAATAGTTAAACAAGCTAAAATTTGTAAGAGGGGATGACAATCTGTCATCCCCTCTTTTTTTTTTTGTGAATTACGGATATAACTTAAATTGACATCTGAGAATTATCATTTAGTATTAATATATAATTGACATATGTCAAAAACATAGGTGATAGTAGGTATGCCAAGAAGGGATGGAACAGGGCCGCATGGTCGAGGGGCAATGACAGGCAGAGGTATGGGCTTTTGTGTGAAAGCAATTGAAGGAGACAGCCCAAATATGCAAAGTGATTTTATACAGAAAAGAAAATTTTGGTCTGGGCAGAACCGACACAGGCACTTTAACTGTTTAAACTTAGAAGAAAAAACAGCTAAAAGAGCAATAAGGCGTGTACTTTTAAATAGGTTATCTCAAAAATAGAAAGGATAAATTTAAAACACAAAAAACACAAAAATAGCTCTAAAATTTTTCTGTTATGTATGGAAGGAAGTGGTGCCGCTGCCAAGGCCTGTTAAATTTAGAAAAATATGTTCTCTACCAAAAAGAACTCGTTTTGGACCACTTGGTAATAGGTGCGTAACAACGGATTCCGTGTTAATGACGCTAGATGAATATGAAACCTTAAGGTTAATTGACCTTGAGAATCTGACACAAGAAGAATGTGCTCAGAGAATGAATGTGGCAAGAACTACAGTACAAGGAATATATACAGAAGCAAGAAGAAAGCTTGCTGACTCTTTGATAAATAGCAAGATACTTATTATAGAGGGCGGACAATACATAATGTGTGATGGTAAGGATAAAGTTTGTAGTCGAAGATGTTGTAAGAAGAAATATCCCGAAATAGATTAAATTTAGGAGGATATGACATGATAATATCAATCCCGGCAGACAAGAAAGACGTGCATTCAAGAGTTTCACTCTCCTTTGCGAGAGCTCCTTTTTTCGCAATTTATGATGCTGAAACAGATACAGCAGAGTTCATTGATAACACTGCAGCCTCATTACAAGGTGGAGCAGGAATCAAAGCTGCCCAAATAGTCGCAGATTCAAAAGCATCTGTGTTGTTAACACCTCACTGTGGGCAAAACGCTGCAGAAGTGCTTCAAAGGGCAAATGTTCAGATCTATAAAACCGCAGATTTAACAATTGTAGAGAACGTGAATGCCTTTAAAGAAGGGAAACTACAAGTTCTCAAAGACATCCATCCTGGATATCATGAAAAATTTGGAAGATAAAAGAAACAAAAAAATTGCGATTTTAAGTGGAAAAGGAGGGGCAGGAAAGACCCTTCTTGCAGTGAATTTGGCTGCAGTCGCAGAAAATGCATACTATTGTGATTGTGACGTGGAAGAGCCCAACGGGCATCTTTTTTTCAAACCTGAATGGGAATTGGAAGAAGACGTTTTTGTAAAAATTCCCGTAGTAGACCAATCTATATGTGATGGATGTAGGAAATGTGTTGAATTCTGCAGATTTAATGCACTCGCGTATGTTAATGGCAGCTTAAAAATATTTGAAGATATATGCCACTCCTGTGGGGGTTGTCTCTTAGTTTGTCCTTTAAAAGCTCTGACTGAAAAAGACAAACAAGTTGGGAAGGTCTTTGTGGGCAATTCTGAAGGAGTGAGAGTTGTTTCCGGAATGGTTAATGTGGGGCAGGCCTCAGGTTCCACAATAATAAAAGAAGTCCTTTATCAAAGTAAAGACTCGACCAATACGCCCACTTTTATAGACTGTCCTCCAGGAAGTGCATGTAATGTAATGGAAAGTATTAGCAATGCCGATTTTTGTCTTATGGTTTTGGAACCGACGATTTTTGGAAGGCATAATTTTGAAATGGTCTACGAGCTAGTACAGCTCTTTAATAAACCAAGTGCTGTGATAATTAATAAATCTGTTGGTGGTTATAACCCCCTAGAAGATTTAGGTGATAAAAAGGGATTAAAAATATTGGGGAAAATTCCCTACGACACAGAATTGAGTAAGCTAAGCTCCAATGCAGAAATAGCCGTAAGAGAAAATCCAAAATATAAACAGTTTTTTTCGTCACTGTTGGAAAAAATCTACAGGGAGGCCTCTATATGAAACAATTGCTTATTCTTAGCGGAAAAGGAGGCACCGGTAAAACAACGGTAGCTAGTGCGTTCATTAAGCTTTCAAAAGCCAGAGCTTATGCGGATTGCGATGTTGACGCACCCAATTTACACCTATCGATGCGAGAAAGAAAGGATCCACAAAGAAAAGATTATATAGGCATGTCAAAAGCAGCAATAGATTCTACTCTCTGTATTAACTGCGGAGAGTGTCTAAAGCACTGCAGATTTGATGCAATTTCAGTGAAAAATGAAACACATGTAG
>JAAYFL010000104.1 GCA_012728235.1 Synergistaceae bacterium | reverse complement strand
TTATAAGAGAGTCCATGTTTGTGTGAAAGTGAACAAAGGCTATCCAAGCGCCTTTTATCGTCTTGCGCCCACAATAAAATATAGCAAAAAAGGCAGCAATAATTTCAAGATATGGATACCATGAAAAGCTGACGTTATAAATCATATGCAAAAACATCAGAATAGACATGGGTAGCCCGACAGCCCATATCATAAGTAAATCTAAGCGCGCTTCTTTATACTGTTTTTCGTCTAGATCAGAAGATATATCTTTAGAAATACTGTAACCTACAGATTTGACGGCTGTTTCGAGCATTTCAAAAGTAACTGCTGGATCAGCCACGACGAAGGCTGTTTTAGTGGTTAGATTGACAGAAGCGAAAGTTACTCCGTTAACCTTTGCAATAGCTTCTTCTGCAATGCCTGAGCATGTGGTACAAGTCATTCCCAGAACGCTAAAATTCATTTTGATTTCATCCGTATTGCTCATAAATTTAGCTCCTTTTCTAATAAAAATGTTAAAATACTTGCCAGTTTCTCAAAGACATGTATAATATTTAACGTCGGTAGGAGAGCTGTCCGAGTGGTCGATGGTGATTGACTTGAAATCAATTGGGTGTCAAAGCCCCGGGGGTTCGAATCCCTCGCTCTCCGCCATCTCTTTGTTATCACTACGATCCTATGACATAGGGTCGTTTTTTTAATTCTTTTTTATAGTATAACTTATGCTCTTTAAAATACAGGTTATTTTGCTTATTTGTAAATTCGATAGATTTTCAATTTTATAATTTAAAACAGCAAATAGTAAGAGTTATCGTTTTTTATATTACGAAGACCTCTTAAAGTTTTGATAAAAACTTTAATGGGTATATTATAATTAATAATGAAAATTAGATATGGGAGGAATTACTATGAAGAAAATTATCCTAGTTCTAATATTATTTCTAGCAATGTCTTCGCCTGTTTTTGCTGCTTTTGGGTCTAAAGGAGTAATACCTGGAGCAGATCCTGTTGAATATAGAGGGTTGAAGATTACTTCGGAGGGAGTAAATATAGTAATTGTTAATCGCAGTGAAAATAAAGTTACGTTTTCTGCCGCTTGTGTTTTTGTAGGGCAGAACAACAAAAATTTAGGAGATTTTTTCATAGAAAAAATAACTTTAGAGCCGCTGGGGCACATTCAGCTTACAAAACTTTATTTAAAAGGCGATGTGAAACTTTCCCGAAAAGCAGAGTATTTAAGGTGGACAGTTTACACTCTTGAAGAGAAATAATAAGGACAAAATCAAAGAGCTTGTCATTTAACAGATAGTTTCTTTAAGTTTGTCCTGGGTTGTATCTATACGGGGTTACTTCTTAGTCTTTTTAGAAATTTTGATAAGCGCTTCATGGCTTCACGTATCTCGTTCAGAGAGCAGGCATATGAGATTCTGACATAATTATCTGCACATTCTCCAAAAGCCACTCCTGGTACAATAGCTACATTTTCTTCCTCTAGGAATTTCTGGCAAAACTCTTCTGAATGCAATCCAAATTCAGAAATATCTGGAAATACATAAAACGCACCATATGGCTCAAAACAGGGCAAGCCCATTTCTTTAAATGCGTCCAATATGTATCGTCTTCTTTGGTTATATGCATTTCTCATCGCGACAATGTCTTTCTCTCCTTCTTGTAGGGCTTTTACAGCCGCATATTGACTCATTGTCGGAGAGGACATTATGCCAAACTGGTGGATTTTTAACATATATTCGAGAATATGAGAAGGGGCTAAAGCATAGCCTAGTCTCCAGCCGGTCATAGCATATGACTTAGAAAAACCGTTTATAAGAATTGTTCGTTCTTGCATCCCAGGCAGGGACGCGATGCTTACATGTCCCCCATTGTAAGTGAGCTCACAATATATCTCATCTGTTATAACAAGTATGTCATGTTTTATTATTACATCTGCCAAAGGCTCAAGATCTTCCAGCCTCATTATTGCACCGGTTGGATTGTTGGGATAAGACATTAAAATGGCTTTTGTTTTTGGAGTTATAGCATCTTCCAGCTGTTTTGCCGTTAGTTTAAAACTATTATCTGCGGTCAAAGAAATAGGGACAGAAACTCCTCCGGACATAATAATACAGGGTTGATATGATACAAAACATGGTTCGGGACAAATTATTTCATCACCTGGATTAATGATTGCACGTAGTGCTATATCAATAGCTTCGCTGCCACCGACTGTTACCACTACGTCACTTTCAGGATTATAATTAAGCCCATATTTTTTCTCAACATATTTGCAAATCTCAACACGTAGTTCTTCCAGCCCGGAATTCGAGGTGTAAAAGGTTCTTCCTTTTTGGAGGGCATTTATGCCTTCTTCTCGTATGTGCCAAGGAGTATCAAAATCAGGTTCTCCTATACCCAAAGAAATCACATTTGGCATTTCATTAGCTATGTCAAATAACTTACGTATTCCGGAAGGTTTTAATGTTTTAATTTTTTTACAGATAAAATCTCTCATGGAGCAATAACCATTCTTTTGTCTTTTTTATCTTCGGCAATAGCAATTCCAAATTCTTTATATTTAGTTAATACTATATGTGTAGAGGTACTCCTGACCTCTTCCATTACAGCCAACTTAGTGGTTACGAAGTTTGCGATTTCACGCATTGTGGCTTTTTTCAAAATTACAGTAAAATCATAGCCACCAGCAGACATGAGATATAGGGATTCTACTTCTGGATATTTGTATATTTTTTTTGCAATGCTGTCATATCCCATACCTCTTTGGGGAGTGACCTTTAACTCTATAAGAGCTGAGATTTTATCATCCTCAGTTTTATCCCAGTTGATAAAGGCGTGGTAACCGCAAATTAACTGCTCGTCCTCCATGGCTTTAATCTCATTTTCTACTTCTTGTTCAGTGAGGGCAAGCATAGAAGCTATTTCTTTTGCTGTTAGCTTTGCGTTTTTCTCGAGATATTCGAGTATCTTATTTCTGTCTATTGTATCCAAAAATATCACCTCTGTTTTTTAAATTTTGTTGTACAGTATACTCTATTTCCTAAAAAAAAGAGCCCACTGTTCCTCTTTAAAGCCAATAAGAATTTTATCATTGGTGACAAGAATAGGTCGTTTGAGCAGCATACCGTCTGAAGCTAAGGTCTCTATCTGCTCCTTTTCGCTCATTTCCGGAAGTTTTTTGGTTAACTGGAGTTCTCTGTATTTCATCCCACTTGTATTAAAGAATTTTTTAAGAGGAAAATCACTTTTCTCATACCAATTAGTGATTTCTTCTACAGAGGGATTGTTAGCTTTTATATTGCGTTCTGTATAGGTAAGTTTATTCTTATCAAGCCATGCACGGGCTTTTTTGCATGTTCCTCAATTCGGATAACAGATAAATAACATTGTATAACCTCCATAGGTTTATTTTTTGTGCTGAAGCAATTCAAAGCTCACTGCGTTGAATTTTTTACTGTTTAATTATCTTCAGTATTTTTGAAAAGTTCTTCTATTTCTTTTACAGCCTCTTTAAGCCAGTCTTCATTAAAGCTTTCTATTTCTCCATGATCGCAAAGAGTTGCCACGGCAGGATTTAAAGGAAGTTTTGCCAAAACTTTTAATCCATGTTTCTGAGCTATAGTATCCACATTACTTTTGCCAAAAATTTCGATTTTTTTATCACAATCAGGACAGGAGAGATAACTTAGGTTCTCAATTATACCTAATATAGGAATACTCATCTGCTCCGCCATTTTAACTGCCTTTTCGACAATCATGGAGACAAGTTCTTGTGGCGATGTAACTATAATTATGCCGTTTAATGGCAGTGACTGAAAAACAGTGAGAGGGACATCTCCTGTTCCTGGAGGCATGTCCACAAGCAGATATTCTATCCCACTCCAAATGACATCGCTCCAGAACTGTTTTACTATATTTGCTATTGCAGGGCCCCTCCATATAATTGGGTCAGTTGGATCCTGTAATAGCAAATTTACAGACATTATATCTATGCCGGTTTTTGTTGTTATAGGGATAGCACCATGTTCGTTTGTTGCTGCCATCTCTTTAATCCCAAATATTTTTGGAATTGAGGGGCCTGTTATGTCTGCATCAAGTATGCCAGACGAATGTCCCTGTTTTTGCATTTCTATAGCAAGGAGAGAGGTAACAAGAGATTTGCCTACCCCGCCTTTTCCACTTACTATTCCAATAACCCTGTCTATTGAGCTAAGAGGATGTGCTGCAACAGAAAAGTCATGTTCGGGGCACTCTTCCTTGCAGCCATCGCAGTTGTGTGTGCAGTTTGATTCAGTAGCCATAATGATTATCTCCTCACTTGTAAATATTATTTTTATTTATATTTTGGAAGCTCTGGTTGAATTTAAAATAGCCATAAGAGCAACTCCGACATCGGCAAAAACTGCCTCCCAGAGACCGGCAACCCCAGCAGCTCCGAAAATAAGAAAAACTCCCTTTACACCCATAGCCATAAATACATTTTGCCAAACGATACTCCTTGTTTTTTGAGCGACTCGTAATAGCTCTGCGACTTTAAGAGGAGAATCATTGAGTATCACAACGTCCGCTACTTCGACGGCTACTTGAGAACCAAAGCCTCCCATAGCAATTCCCGTTTCCGATGTAACGAGTACCGGGCCATCGTTTATACCATCTCCAACATATATGGTTTTGGTAGTATCTCCATCACAGAGCTTTTTTAATGCTGCTACTTTGTTCCCTGGCAATAGCTCAGCTTTGAATCCATCCAATCCTAATGTGGCCGAGACTGATTTTGCGACTGATTCGCTATCTCCAGTTAGCATATATACCTTTTCCATCCCATATTCGTGCAAATCCTTTACAGCTTGATAAGATTCTTTTCTTATTATGTCATCTACCACAATATAGCCCTGATAGACGTTATTTTTCGCAACATGGACAATAGTGCCGTTTTTGGAAAAAGAGGGAATTTGAATAGCATGTTCTGCCAGGAGAGTTTCGCTTCCTACTAAAATTGTATTTTTATCATATTTTAACAACATGCCTTTTCCTGCGATCTGCGTTAACTGTGCATCTTGTGGAATTGTCATTTCTCCCGAGGCTGCCAAAATAGACTTGGCTAAAGGATGATTTGAACCTACCTCAGCACTTGCCGCCGTGTGCAGCAATTCTTTTTCCGAAATGCCTTCTTGAGGATATATACCTTCTACTTCAAATTTGCCATATGTTAGAGTACCTGTTTTATCAAACACTGCTATTGACACCTTACTTAAAGCATCAAATACATTGGCTCCTTTTACTAAGATGCCTTTTTTGGATGCAGCACCTATTCCTCCGAAGTAGCCAAGAGGTATCGATATTACAAGAGCACATGGACAGGAAATGACTAGAAGTACTAGTCCCCTATAAAACCATTCTTTAAAATCTCCATAACCTATTATAGGAGGTAAAAGGGCCACAAGAGCTGCTAATCCAAAAACAGAGGGCGTATACCACCTCGCAAACCTTGTAATGAAACGTTCAGTCGGAGATTTGCGTGCTGTAGCGCTCTGTACCATGTCAAGCATTCTAGAAATTGTAGAATCTTCAAAAGGTCCTACGGCTTCTATAATTAGCATGCCGTCTAAGGATAAAGTGCCTCCGTGTACAGCAGAACCCTCCTTGACGAAGATAGGTTTTGACTCGCCGGTTATGGCTGAAGAGTTAATTTGAGAGGCACCGTTCACTACCATCCCATCTATGGGAATAATTTCACCTGGAAGGACTTGAACCTTATCTCCTTTAACGATGTCCTTAGGATTTATGCTTGTGATCTTCCCATCTTTTAAAAGATTAGCCACCATGGGCTTCTGTGCTAGCAGGGCTTTTATTGAACGACGTGAATAAGAGGATGCCTTTCTTTGAAAAGCTTCACCCAACCTATAAAAAATCATTACTCCTACTGCTTCTGAAATCTGTCCTATTGACACTGCAGCAAGGGAAGCTCCTCCCATTAAAGTAAATTCGTTAAAAAAGTTTCCTTTGAGAAGAGAAAAGAAGGCCGATTTTAGCACAGGGAATCCGCAGATTAGGTATAGTGCTAAAAACACCACATTAAGAAGATTGACATTAACATATTGTTGGAAAAATTCTTCTATAACAAGACAAAGTGCAAATAGAATCCCAGTAATGATGAGAAAGCGTATTTCCTTATTGAATTTTTTTATGTCCGAACGCTTCTCTTCTTCAATCTCATCGAAAATATCTGCTATTTGATTAGAAGAACAGCATCCACAACCCGAGTGTTCATCGGCATTTTTATTACTTCCATGATTATGGCCACAGATTTTTGTGTTTCCCATTTAGATTCTCCTTATAAAGATAAAATCTTGTTATTTATGAACCAGTTTCTGTCCTTCTGTTTTTTATTTCAATAGTATCCCCAACTCTAACTTTTCCACCTTTTATTACTCTAGTAAAAATGCCTTTTTGTGGCATGATACACTCACCTATTTGTTTGAATACTTCACAATCATAATGACATTCTTTGCCTATTTGAGATACTTCAAGCAAAGCATCTCCGACACTAAGAATATCTTTTAGTTTAAGCAGGGAAAGTTTAATATTTTCAGTGGTAAGGTTTTCTGCGAAATCTCCAGGTTTTAAAGATGGCATTTTTTCAATCATTGTGGCAATATCTTCAATTGCAATAATGCTTATTTGCCGGTGTGCGAAGCCGAAGTGAGCGTCTCCCTTTAGCCCTTTCCCCTCTATCAAAATACCTTCGTTTATATTAGTTTTTATCATGCCTTTTTTCGGAGCAGAGCAGACAGCAAGTATTTTCCCTTTTGTATTTTCTTTTTTTTGTGCGGATTTCATTTTATACAGAAGGCCTCTTTCCATTATGTTTTTAAATTGTTATTAGTTTTCGTGGCATCGCTATCTTTCTAAGAAAACAACCCCTTAGGGATTTGTTCTCCTCTTCTTCTAAAGTAGTCCAATACAGCTTCTTTGATACCTTCCTGTGCAAGTAAGGAACAGTGTTCTTTAGCTGGTGGTAACCCGTTAAGCTCTTTTACAACATCCATATCCTTGATTTTTAATGCCTCACTTAAGGATTTACCTTTCACCATTTCAGTAATCATGGAACTGGTTGCAATAGCAGCAGCGCAACCAAAAGTTTCAAAGCGTATATCTTCTATGATATGTTCATCACTGACTTTAAGATAAATTTTTATTGTGTCTCCACATACGGCATTACCAGCTTCTCCTATCGCATTTGCGTCTGTCATCTTTCCTGAGTTGCGAGGGTTCATAAAATAGTCTACAACTTTTTCGTTATACATGGTTTTTTCTCCTGCTATATTTTTATTTGCTGCTATAAAAAGGAGATATGGCTCGAAGTTTCTCTACAATAGGAGGAAATTTCAAAAGTAGACGGTCAATGTCTTCGTCCGTAGTGTTGCAACTAAGGGTGAAACGCAGTGATCCGTGTGCACTTATGTGGTCATATCCACATGCCAAAAGAACATGACTTGGCTCAAAATTGCCGGCCGAACATGCAGAGGCGCTAGATGCGGCGATTCCTTCAGAGTCAAGTAGTAGCAACATGCTCTCTCCTTCTATATATTTAACACAAAAACTTGCGTGAAATGGCAATCTTTTTTCTCTGTGTCCAGTTAGCTCTATTTCCGGTATTTTTTCCAAGAGTCCATTAATAAGTTTGTCGCGCAACTTTTTTATCTTTTCTGTAGTTCCGTCTGAAAGTCTAAACACAGCTTTTTCTGCTGCCGCTCCAAAACCTACAATAGCAGGAGTATTCTCCGTGCCTGCTCTTTTTCCGGATTCTTGCCCTCCACCATGGATGATGGGAGTGAGTTCCAATCCTTTGCGAAGAAAGAGGGCTCCAATCCCTTTAGGCCCGTACATTTTATGAGCAGCCATTGACATTAAGTCTACGGGAATTTTCTTAACGTCAATTTTTACATGGCCCGCTGCTTGAACGGGGTCTGTATGGAATAGCACTCCTTTTTCTCTACAAATAGCTCCAAGTTCTGCTATCGGTTCTATTGTGCCAATTTCATTATTCCCATACATGACCGAAGCAAGAATCGTATCGGGCTTAATAGCTTTTTTAAGTTCTTTCGGATCTACTATTCCTTGCCTGTTGACAGGCAAAATGGTGTAATCAAAACCTATTTCTTGTAACCAGTTTAAAGAGTTCAAGAGTGCATGATGTTCTATTGCACTTGTTATTATATGTTTGCCTTTCTTACTTAAAGCAAAGGCAGTGCCTTTTATTGCCAAGTTATCTGCTTCACTTCCGCTGCCTGTAAAGATAATCTCTTCTGGATCAGCATTTATGAGACTCGCAACCTGTCCGCGAGCTATCTCTACGAGCTTATGTGCATCTCGTCCAAATTTATGCAAGCTATTAGGATTGCCATAGGCATCGCAAAAAAGCGGGAGCATGGCATTCAATACTTCCGTGTCAACTTGTGTGGTTGCGGAATTGTCCAAATATATCCTTAGCTGGCTCATTTCGAGTCTCCTCTTTGAAGTTTTAAATCTTTATAATTTTATTTAGTGGTTTCTTGTTGTGTTCAGAATAAATAGCAACTTAGTGTAGATTAAAGCTGTAGAATGTCTTTGTCAACTTATATGCAAAAGGTGTGATATAAGTAACGATACAAGCTCTTCGTAGTACAAAAATATAAAACGCAGAAAACAAAGAGTCCCCTGCGTTTTATAATAGAAAATATATTGTAATTACTTACTTTTTATTTTTTTTTCAAGTTCCATTATTTTTATCTCATCATGAGTGATTTTCTTATAGCCCTTTGGTTGCATAAAAAGTTCAATAGAGGGTTTCCCTAGCTTAATCTTCGTAAATTCGTAAGAAGAGTTCCCGTAAACAGCTGCGGTTTTAACAGGAAGAGGGAAATTATCTCTGTACCACTCGTAGTACTCGTATTTATTTTCGGGGTCTCCCTTAAGTAATATGCTGACAAGATATTTTTTCATTCTATATGTGTCGACTTCTTCATGCCCGATAAACTCCCGAGTCAAATCTCCGAATTGTCCTTCTTTGGGGCCATCTAAATGTGCCACTGGAGCTGACATTGGGTAATCGTCCTCTATATAACATCTAATCTTGGGGTATATTGTCCACATTACCTTTTTGTCATATCTTATTACTAATATTTCTCTTCCATTATCTTTGTCATAACGAGTCATTGTGTCCGACACATATATATTGCCCGTTTCAACACTTTCGCCTTCCTTTTCAACATAAACAGCGCTGAATTCAGGAACAGCGTTAGAAGCGAATGATAAAGAGGCCGCAGTTAAAACTAATAAGACTATTAAGAGTAGAAAACAGCGTTTCATAAATAGATATCTCCTTCCGGCAATGTCTCAATATTATATAAGAATTGTACTTAGGGAGTCTGCAGGGAATACCTAATTTTATTCGAGAGTTTCATAAGTTTTTATTTAAGGGCATCTTGTAATCCGAATTTTTTTACTGCTTCTTCTCTCATTTTATATTTTAAAATTTTTCCAGCTACGTTCATGGGAAATTCCTCTGTAAAATCAACGTATCTAGGACATTTATGTCTAGACATATTTGCTAAGAAGTAGTCTTTAATTTCTTTTTCCGTACAGGCAACTCCATCTTTTAGAATGACACAAGCTGCTATTTCTTCTCCGTAGATTTTATCTGGAACGCCAATAACTTGGACATCTTTTACCTTTGGATGGGTATAAAGAAACTCCTCTAGCTCCTTCGGATAAATATTTTCTCCTCCACGTATAATCATGTCGCCCAGTCGTCCCGTTATACAGAAATTGCCCTCTTTTGTGCGACAGGCAAGGTCTCCTGTATGGAGCCAACCATCTTTGTCTATGGCAGTAGCTGTTGCTTCAGGTAATTTATAGTATCCCTTCATAATGTTATATCCACGAGCCACAAACTCTCCTATTGTTTCGTCCGGAGCATCTTCACCTGTTTCGGGATCTATGATTTTGCACTCAATCTGGGGGAGAGCACTCCCCACAGTCGCCACCCGTACTTCCAGGCTATCCTCAAAGCTGCTCATGGTGCATCCAGGTGAAGCTTCCGTTTGCCCATACACGATGGTAACTTCTTTCATATTTATTTTTTCTACTACATCTCGCATTTTTGATATAGGGCAGGGACTTCCTGCCATAATTCCGGTTCTCATGTATGAGAAATCAGTTTTTGGGAAGTCTTCGTGTTCCATCATTGCAATGAACATTGTTGGAACTCCATGAAAACACGTTATACGCTCTTGATTTATACAAGCAAGAGAAGATTTTGTAGAAAAATATGGAAGTGGCATTTGTGACGTTCCATGTGTCATGGCTGCAGTCATAGCCAAAACCATTCCAAAACAGTGGAAC
>JAAYFL010000103.1 GCA_012728235.1 Synergistaceae bacterium | reverse complement strand
GTTGTAGTGGCATATGCAATTACGAATTACAAATTACGAATTACGAAATCAGCTGTTCAAATCACCCTTGTCATTCTGACTGAAAGGAAGAATCCCGTCAAATACACCTGTCATATTGAACGTAGTGAAATATCCGTTTAATATTTGCACACTCTTCTAACAGATTCCTCACTCCGTTACCAATGACATCTTTTATAATGCCCTGTTATCCAGATATTTCTAAATTGAACTCATTTGCTAATTTCTTCAATGTTTTTAGCTTGTTTGCTGCTATTTGCTTCTCATACATCTTCACTCCTTGTTCAACATAATCGACTCCTTTTACCATCATTCGCCAATAAATTTCTGCAAGTTTTCTAGCCATGGCTTTTATCGCAATTGCAGGACCTTTACGTCCTCTTAATCTGCGACCAAAAGCTCCAATGGCTATATTTTTACTGTTTATTAGCCCCTGGGCTATTATTTTAAAAATTTGTCCTGCTCGTGGTTTTCCTTTTTTTCGTGCATTCCTGTTCTTTTTTCCTGAATTCTTTTGTCCTGGTGATAAGCCCAACCAACTTGTGAAATGTTTTTCGCTAGGCCATCTCGATAAATCAGTTCCTATCTCGGAGAGAAGCTGCATCCAAGTATAATCACTAATCCCAGATATTTTAGTAGCATCATTGTTGTCAAAAAGATTTAATAAATTACCATCTAATTTATCAACATTGGGCTTATTATGACGAATGGCTTTCCTCTTTTTCTTATCTTGTCCAACTCCAGAGTTCCCTAAGCGATTTAGAACGTCGCTTATTTTCTTATCACATTCTGATATCTGGTTTTGATAAAAATAATACCCATCATAAGCCTGTTTTAGAGCAAAAAGACCTGCTTCTGTATACTTCCCTTCCAAGGCTTTATACACTAAGTCTTTCTTGTTATTCAAGACTTTGATATGGCATAAGCTAACTAACTTATCTCTATTTCTCTCTCCATTAAGAATAGCTTCAATTATTGCCATACCACTAACTCCATGTATTTGGCTAAGCACTTCTTTTAAACGTATATTCATCATAACCAATGCCTTTTGCATTTGATTGATGTGCTTAGAGCCGGATTCTATGTGCCCTTCACGTATACGAACATAAGTTCTTAGCTCTTTGATATCTGAATCTACAACTAAGCAGCGATTTAATAGACCGAAGCTGTGTAATTCACAAATCCATTGACAATCTTTCACGTCTGTCTTGCGACCAGGAACTTGCTTTGTTTGTCGTCCATCAACCAACCAAACATCAATACCTGCTTCTTCTAGAATTTCATAAAGTATTATCCAATAAACACCAGTTGCTTCCATAGCGACAGTTTCAACTTTATGTTGAAGTAAATAATCACGCAGTTTGTAAAAATCTTCAGTGAAAGTTAAATGACTAACAACCTGCTCCCCCTCTACATTTGTAAAAACTCTTTTAGCACCGATATCAATACCAGCACAGTGACTTCTGATTTTTTTCATTTTAATTGAGTTTTAAATGATAAACTTCAAAAATGTGCACCCGAAAAGAGATGAATAACTAAATGTTGGCAGGCTACCATTCGGACATTTCTTTTAAAAAGAAAGTACCACTCTTTTTGCCTCAATTTCTCGGAATCATACTCGGAAACAGGTATAAAACACTATTCGTCGTGACGATCAAACTGTGCACCCTAATGCAAAGTTATCGATTTCATGTCATATTCTTCTTTTTGCCCAATAGAAAATTGGGTTCCGTCTCGGAATGACAGGGTCTTTTTGGCTGTTAGCTGTTAGCTATTCGCTGTTAGAAGC
>JAAYFL010000102.1 GCA_012728235.1 Synergistaceae bacterium | reverse complement strand
ATTCCGTGTGTACACCCGGGACAGTAGTGTGTGTGAACATCTTTAACCCAACTTTTGGGTCTTTCATATACTATTTTTTCCGACATTATTTTTCCCTCTCTATCCCAATTCCGTAAATATTTTTCGAACTTCTCGTTCTATTTCGCTGACAGTGGGACAGATTCCTCCGGTATGACCAAAGAAACTTACGGGAATCCTGTATTTTACAGCAGATTCGACGTCCTTCTTCATCTGTCCCCAGTTCATCTCAACGTCAAGTATATGTTTACATGTAGAAATTAACCCTTCAAACTCTTTTTCTGGGAAGGGACTCACCAACAGAGGACGAATAAGCCCTACTTTAAAACCTTCTGCACGAAGCTTATCTACGACACTTCTTGCGATACGGGCTACCGTTCCAAATGCGGATATTACAACCTCTGCATCTTCTGTTTTATATGTTTCACAATCCGTTTCTTTTTCTTTAATACGTTTCCATTTTGCCTCAAGATGCTTGTTATGGCTCTCTAACTCTTCAGGATCGAGAATTAAACTATGTAAAATAGTTCTTTTGCCCCTCTCCTTCATATAACCACAAGCCCAATCAACAGGATTTGATAAATTTTCTGGGTTCCCTTCGGGGATCTCAACGGCTTCCATTATCTGGCCTATAACTCCGTCACAAATCATGACTACCGGGTTTCTATATTTTTGAGCCAAATTAAATGCTTTTTGCATCATGTCTACAGATTCCTGTACTGTAGAGGGAGCTAATACTATAAGTTTAAAATCTCCGTGTGCCATTCCACCGGTTGCTTGGCTATAATCTCCTTGTGCCGGAAGAATCCCGCCCAATCCCGGACCTGCCCGCATTACGTTTACAATCACAACCGGGGTCTCCTGCCCGGCCATGTAGCTTATAGCTTCAGCCATAAGTGAAACTCCGGGGCTTGAAGAACTCGTCATTACAGGCTCACCTGTTGAACCCCCACCCAATATCATATTTGATGCTGCCACTTCACTTTCCGCTTGAAGGTACACACCTCCAACTTCAAAAAGTCTCTTTGACATATATTCTGGAATCTCATTTTGAGGTGTTATGGGGTAGCCAAAAAAATGCTTGCAGCCTGCTTGGATTGCGGCTTCAGCAATTGCTTCTGTCCCCTTCATTAATACTCTGCCCATGTTTGGATTACCTCCCGATAATTTATTTTTCTTTGAATACTTTTATGGCTGCTTCGGGACATCTCATAGCACACATTCCGCACCCGATACAATCTTCTGAGTTTACATCTGTAACTGGCCTATAGCCTTTTGGATTAATAGTTTCTGAAATTGCAAGCACATTTTTTGGACATGCTTCTATGCAAAGAGAACAGCTCTTGCAATATTCCTCAAGAATTTCAACTCTGCCTTTTGCCAACTTAAGCACCTCTTTCCTTTATATATGTTCCTTTTCTTCCCAAGGGAACAATATTTCTCTTTCTAATGACCAAAGCAATATTTCCTTTGGCAAATATTTCCTTACTTCGGAAAATATTGAATTTTCTGCAATACCAAATAGCATAGGTATGTTCATTTCGTCGGCAAAAGACAGTACTGTTGTTATACCTTTTGCTGACTCTTCGGCTGTTGTTTTTTCCATAAAATGCGGATTTGCAACAACTGCTGTTACCTCAAGTCCACAAATTTCTTCTAGCTGGGCTCTCATTTCTGAAAGCTCATTTAACTTCCTCGTATGAGTCCTATATGGGTTTATGACAAAGATAAGATCGTACCCTTCGGATGTTATTTCCCTCTCAAATTGTTTTAGTGCCAAAGCACCTTGAGAATCTCCGCCTACGTCTAAAATTAGTTGAGAATTTTTATCATAAATTTTTGTTCTTATATTGGGATTTATAAAGCTCATGTCCCCCCATTTTGTTTCTCCTGGAGGGAGAAGCAGCGATAACTTTTCTTGTTTAGAAAATTGAGATAAGGTTCTGAGGCAAAAATATGGGTTAATTATATCCATATCTGCCAAAACTACATCTCTGTTGCCAGTGGCCAAGGTGCGGGCAAGGCTTATTGTAAATTCTGTTTTACCAGAACCCAAAGCTCCTGTAACAGAAATAACATGTTTCCAGTCTATGCTGCTTGCTATATTGATATTGTTTTCAAATGATTCATTCTTTTTCATATACCTTTGCCTCTTCCTGCCCGGAAATAACTCTATATACTCCTTCACAGAGAGCTCTCTGTTCGTCTTCTCCCGGAGAAACTATGACTTTGGCTAACCATGATACCCTATCTTCTATCAACTTGCAGAGATAATTGCCATAAGCCAGGCCACCAGTCAAAATGATAGCATCAACTTCACCCTTCATAGCCATAGATCTATTCCCTATTTCACATGCAACTTGATATGCAAAAGCCTCTACAATTAATCTGAATTTTGGATCTCCTGAAGCACATTTCTCTGAAATATATTTAAAATCTGTGCTTCCCAAATGAGCGAATAAGCCGGCATCGCCTATAATCTTTCTTCTCATTTCTGTCTCAGTATATTTACCTGAAAAACACTTTTCTATCAAGTCCATTGCATGTACTGTTCCAGCTCTTTCCGGTGTCATTGGGCCGTAGCCACCCAATGCATTGTTTACATCAATTACCCTTCCTAAATAGTGAGCCCCAACCGTAACACCGCCACCCATATGGGCTATTATAAATTTACATTCTCTCATTTTTTTGTTCATTTGACGTGCAACTCTATATGCCACAGCACGCTGGTTCAAAGCGTGAAAAATGGCTCTGCGCGGCATATTAGGCATACCACTAATCCGAGCAATTGGAAGCATTTCGTCTACACATACCGGGTCTATAATGTAAGCTGGTTTATTTCCGGCTTCTTTAGCAATTCTTTGTGCTAAAACTGCTCCCAGATTAGAAGAGTGAGATCCATATCTCGCAGATTTTAAATCTTCAATCATGGCTTCATTTATAATCCAAGCACCGCCTGACAAGGCATGTAATAGTCCACCTCTGCCTACAAGTGCGTCGAGTTCTGTCATATTAATATTTCTTTTTTTTAACTCAGTTTTAACAGCTTGATATCTCAGATCTTCTTCATCTTCAGGCCGTTTAAACTGTTGCAATTCTTCTCGTGTGTGCGTTATACACTCTGTCCACAATTCAACAACACCATCATATAGCGCAATCTTTGTGCTAGTTGCGCCGGGATTGATTGCAAATATCTTCATCAAATTCCTCTACCTTTGCTTTTATGTCATTTAATAATATTTTTAATTTTTCTGTATAAAAAATAAAAATATTTTCCTATTATAACGCATGAGGAGTTTTGCACAACTTAAACTATTCTGTACAGCCTTATAGTCTTGACACTCCTATGATAGATTGTTATACTTTCCCACGTGGCGGCATAGCCAAGTGGCTAAGGCAGTGGATTGCAAATCCTCTATCCCCCGTTCGAATCGGGGTGCCGCCTCCAAAGAAAAATTAACCCCTTGCATAGCAAGGGGTTTTTTATTACTTCTGTTTAGCAAAAAGAGACGTTAGTATCGCTCCCATTGGCAACAGCTTAAATACCCGTCTTCTTGAAATTTTATATGTCAAACCTAAAACAAATACTATACTCAAAATAGACACAGCAGGGTTTCTTCCAATTATTTTTTTAGGTTCCAACTGCTCCATAGCAGAAATAAACTTTGTTTTAGCGTCTCTCAAAACTATATCATCGTTATTTCTAGACGTTCTAAAGCTCATTGTTTTTCGCCGACTGTTTATTTCTCTTGTTTTTTTTGGGGAACCCTTTAAGCATTAAAAGAAAGCCTACTATAAGAAGAGAAATGGCTATTGCAGAACCTGCAACAACATCTCCATAATTCTGTTTTAAATAACCGTACAACAATAAAAAAACAACTAACGTGCCTAAAAAAATAAAAAACGCTCCGAAGTACAAGAACAAAAAACTTCTTATCATTTGCTTAGCATTGTGCTTAGCTACTCTACCTTCTGCCTCCAAAAGCTCCATAAAACTAATGATAATATTAGATATTATACCCAACTAAACACCTCATTTAACGTGAATTGAATTATATTAATCGTTTGATATATGTTTACCGCAAAAATTCAAAAGTGACCCGATTACTATTCCTGCACCAAAAGCAACTACTAGAGAAAGAAAAGGATTCTCGGCTACTTTTGTCTCAACCTTTTCCGCCATTTGCCTACTAGGATTTTCATACTTTTCAATGATAGGTCTTATCGCGTTTAATACGTAATCAGAACCACTACCGAGCTTTTCTTTTAATTTATCAAAATCAAGTTTTTTTACAGCATTTCCCTCAATATGCTCTTTCAAAGCTCTAATTTCATTTTTCAGATCTTCTAACTCTTGTTTTGGATCTACTTCTCCATTACCTAAATATTCGTGCGAAATTTCGCCGTTGTCTCTTTTTTTAACTTCTGTCATTTTAATTCCCCCTCTGACCATGCCTAGCTAATGATAAGACTACTATAATTTTATCATATATAAAAAGGAGATAAACGGTAGTTTATCTCCTTTTTATATATTCTGTATCTTATAACATTTTATTTTTATCTTACATTTCAACCGAGATAAAAAGAGTCTGTCCACCTCTTGAAATTAATAGCCCTAAGGCTTTATTCTTCTCATCCATTGCTCTCTTCCATTCATTTACTGACGTCATTTTCCTTCTATTTACTTCAAGGATAACATCTCCCTGCCGAAGACCTAGTTGATGCCCTGGTGAACCCGGTGTAACTTCAATTACGACTAATCCTTCTGTTTCTTTTGTTTTGTAGCGCTCTGAAAGTTCTTCGTTGTTTTCAACAACAGTTATCCCCATTTTCGTTGCTTTATTAGGTAAAGTCGAATTAGGTTGTGTCTGTTTTCCAGAAATTTCTGAGGCTTTGGATCCTGCTATATCTCCCAGTACAACTTCTATGGTTTTCTTTTTACCAGATCTATATACTTCAAAAACCACTTTGTCTCCGGAGAGTTTGTTGCGTACAAAGAAAACTACATCCTGACTATTTTTAACTTTTTCTCCTCCGATGGATACAATTACGTCTCCCCGCGCAAGACCATATTTTTGTGCAGGAGAACCTTTTTGTATATCAGCAATTATGGACCCTTCTTTTACCGGAATTTTATATGATTCAACAAGTGAAGCTGATAGAGGTTGGACTGTTACTCCCAACCAGCCACGACGCACTTCGCCATGTCTAATAAGATCTTCCATTATTTGCTTGGCCATATTTATTGGAACCGCGAAACCAATACCTTGGGCATAAGGAACTATAGCAGTATTTATTCCGACCACATCCCCATTAAGATCTATAAGAGGACCACCGCTGTTACCAGGGTTTATAGCTGCGTCTGTCTGCATAAATCCTTGAAAATTAATATCCGGAGCTTGGAGGGTTCTGTTTTTAGCAGAGATTACTCCAGCTGTTACAGAGTTTTCAAATCCCAACGGATTGCCTATGGCAACAACCCATTCTCCCACTTCTGTTAAATCTGAATCTCCCAAAGGAAGTACAGGGAGATCTTTTGCTTCAATTTTAATTACTGCCAAATCAAATGTCGGATCTTGTCCTATTTTTTTTGCATTAAAGGAGCGTCCGTCAAGAAGAGTAACCTTTACCTTGTCAGCTCCTTCAACTACGTGGTTATTTGTAAGAATATATCCCTCTTTTGATACTATAAAACCAGAACCTTTGCCTTTTCTAGGAACCATTCTCTCCTGATTTTCTCTCAAAAAACCTTCTCCAAAAAACTCTTCAAAAAATGGATCACCACTAAAGGGAGAGGCGACTCTTCTTTGTTTTACCATTGTCTCAACATCAATGTTAACAACTGCACTTGAGCTTCTTTTGGCAATGTCAACTATAGGATTTCCGTTATAAACATTTTTTGTGTTAGTTTTTGATGGCGTTTTTTCTTCTGCTTTCGGTAGTGTAGTTGTTTCAGTTCGTGGAGCGCTCTTTTTGAAAAAAGCCGTAATAGTATCGCTTGCCACATATGAGCCGAACGCTCCGCCTGCAAAAATTAACACTCCTGCCAGGCCTGCGACCAGAACTCTCTTAAAGGTTTTAAATATTCCTTGATCCATGAAAAAACCTCACCTTCTTAATTTAATTAATATAATATTTTATAAATATAATTCATTTGACTGTCATTATATCGCCATTATCCCTTCTCACAATCTAGGATTTTACTTAGGTTTTTTTGTTAATTTTACTTATATAAGCTTGATAATACAGATAAAGCCGACAACGCATGCGCTGTCGGCTTTATGATTATTAAAATTAT
>JAAYFL010000101.1 GCA_012728235.1 Synergistaceae bacterium | reverse complement strand
CCCGATGAGGATGACATCGAAGAAAGCGATGAAGACAGCGAAGGTGAAGAAGAGAAGGAGGTTAAACTCAAGGAAGGCGAAAAAGAGGCATTCCTCAAATCGCTGGGCGATGAGTATCTTAAGAAATATAAAGAACTGAAAAAGGAGAGGTCACGCCTCAATAGAGAACTAGCAAAGAAAACAAAAGAACTTCAGGATAAAGTCAAGGCAATACGCGATAAGTTGACTGCCGAACAATGCGAAATCCTGGTCATGCAACTGTTGCACGAAGGATTTATAGCCGAGCTTGATAAATACCTAAATGCCGAGGTTGCTAAAACTGTGAAAGCTATTAGCGGTCTATGGGAGAAGTACCACGCCTCCGCCACTGATCTTCTTGCTGAGCGCAAAGCTGCCGAGGTTAAGCTGAACGGCTTTTTAGAGAGGCTGGGGTATATAAAATGAGTAAATGGAGATATAATGTCAAAATATCTGATTGCCTTGACATAATGTACGGCAAGGATCAGAAAATGGTCGAGGATAACGATAATGGAACATTTCCTATCCTTGGAACAGGTGGAATCATGGGTTATTCCACAAGTTACCTGTGTGACAAACCATCTGTTTTGATTGGGCGCAAAGGCACTATTGATGAACCACAATATATGGATACTCCATTTTGGACAATTGATACACTTTATTATACCGATGTTTATCCGGAAAATAGCGCTAAATACTTGTTTTATGTTTTTCAGACAATTCCGTGGAAAAAGTACAACGAAGCAACTGGTGTACCAAGTTTAGCTGGAAGTACCATCGGGAAAATAAAAATTTCCTTGCCGGCAAGTAAAAACGAACAATCTAAAATCGCCGATGTCCTCACCACTGTAGATGAAGCCATCGACAAGACCCGTGCTCTGATTGAGAAGTACAAGAATATCAAGGCAGGTATGATGCAGGATTTGTTGGGGAACGGCGATGAAGTACTTTTAGGCGACAATAGATATTTTGACATTAATCCGAGGACATCATCATTACCGCGCCGCTTTTACTACATTGATTTGGAAAGTGTTATTTCTGGAGAACTCTTGAAGCAAGACATTTTTGAAAGAATTAATGCTCCCTCAAGAGCTCAGAGATTGCTAAAACCTTACGATATTTTGTTCCAAACGGTCAGACCATATCAGCAGAACAACTACTTCTTTGAACAAGAGTTTGACCTACCCTCAGTAGCATCAACAGGCTATGCGCAAATACGAACATCACAGAATCCAAAATTCATTTACTACGCGCTTCATACAGGAAGTGTTCTTAGGAGTGTTATCGCAAAGTGTACTGGTTCGAGCTACCCAGCTATTAACTCGACGGAGTTAAAGAAGGTAAGTATTACTATGCCGTCTATTGAAGAACAGAATCGAGTGGCGAAGCAAATTTCCGCCGTAGACCAGAAAATACAAACTGAACGTAACTACCTTGCTAAACTGCAAGACATCAAGCAGGGCTTGATGCAAGACCTGCTGACGAACACCGTCAGTGTGGATGCTTTACTATAAGAAGGAGG
Organism: Synergistaceae bacterium; assembly: GCA_012728235.1. Lineage (NCBI taxonomy): Bacteria > Thermotogati > Synergistota > Synergistia > Synergistales > Synergistaceae > Synergistaceae bacterium. Next base: position 1,058 of record JAAYFL010000101.1, on the reverse strand, counting down.
GCAAAAATATGTCAGGCAGACCAACAGAATTAAAATATGTGGAAGAACCGTTGCTTCAGCAACTTGGGTCCCTGGGTTGGGATGTGCTGGCACTCGATGACAGCGACAAGCACGACCCTGAGAAGAGTTTTCGCGCATCCCTTGCGGAAGTCATTATCGTAAAAAAACTGAAGGCTGCGTTGGCGCGTCTCAATCCGTGGCTAAACAATACACAGATTGAAGACCTATGCGTCCAGTTACAGAACTATCTATACCCAATGGATAAACTACTGGAAAACAACATTGAAATATTTGACCGCATCGTGGAGGGCTTATCCGCTGATAATGAGGAAACCGGTGAGGTTAACTGTCCTGTGCGCATCATCGACTGGTCAGACACAGATACTTTTGATAAATCGCAGACACAAAACGACTTTCTTGCCATCAGCCAGTTCAAGGTGCGACTTCTGGGTAAAGAGGAACATATCATCCCCGATGTGGTTCTCTTTGTCAATGGTTTACCTCTTGTCGTCATAGAGTGCAAAGCCCCAGACATCGCCGAGCCGATTGCCGAAGGAATAGAGCAGTTGTTCAGATATCAAGACAGGCGTGATGCGGCAATTTCAGAAGGTGTCCCTGAACTGTTTTTCTATAACCAGTTTGTAATTTCCACATCCTATCACTCTGCTCGCTATACGAGCATCACAGGCGGCCGGAGCCACTTCATTGAGTGGAAAGATCCATATCCATATAAATTGACCGATATCAAGAAAGATGGTGTTCCATCCAGCCAAGAGGTGCTTGTTGCAGGGATGTTGGAACCTTCGCATCTGCTGGATATCGTACAAAACTATACAGTATTCATTGATGATGATGAAGGTCGCACCATCAAAATAGTGCCTCGCTATATGCAGTATCGTGGTGCGCGTAAAATCGTGGAACGCCTACGAAAAGATCAGGCAGGCGGTACTCTTTGGCATACCCAAGGCAGCGGCAAGTCCTTAACCATGATGTTTGTCATCCGCAAGATGTTTAACTCAGCAGATCTAAAGGACTATAAAATTGTCCTGCTTATCGAT
>JAAYFL010000100.1 GCA_012728235.1 Synergistaceae bacterium | reverse complement strand
TCTGATGTTTTTTCATTTTTTCATGCTAAGCGCCAAATAACGTGTTAGAATATTCTTTGTTAATCTATAGAAAAAAGTATAAAATATTTAAATATATTATATGCGTGTAAAACTAAGGAGGAGTTTTCTTAATGGGACAACAAGGTAATATGATGAGTTTACTATTTCCGTTAGCAATGTTTGTGGCGATTTTTTACTTTATGATTGTACGTCCACAGAAAAAGAGACAAAAGGCACAGGAAGATATGTTGGCAAGCATTTCAACCGGCGACGAAATCATTACTGCCGGCGGTTTTTTTGGTGTTGTTGACAAAATTCTTGATGACAGCTACATAGTCGTAATGGACAAAAACCTAGGGACAAAAGCCCGAGTATTAAAGACTTCTGTTTCTATGAAAAAACCGGCAGAAGTAAAAGCTGCTTCGGTTGAAGAAAAACCTAAGAAAAAGAAAAAGATTGTTAAAAAAGAAGTAGAAGTAAAAGAAGAAGAAAAGACAGAAACAGTGAAAAAGGCTGTCGAAAAAGCAACAGCGCCTGCAAAAAAGAAGAAAGAGACAGCTACAAAAGCTGCCGATAAAGCAAAAGAATAAAATAAAAAAGTAGATAAATGTAAGAAGGATAGCTAAATCGTCCGATTCTTGTTCTATGTGGGGAGGATATTTTTATGGTTAAGAGAGATAAGTGGCGACTGCTGCTAATTGTAGTTGTGGTTTTACTTGCCGCTTGGATAATCTATCCGGTAAAAGAAAAGATAAAATTGGGGCTTGACCTCAGCGGTGGAGTGAATATTGTACTCCAAGCCAAGGAAACAGCTGGTACTCCGGTGACTTCTGATAGTGTAAACAAACTAATAGCTGTACTTCGCAGCCGTATTGACCAGTACGGAGTTGCAGAGCCTATTATACAAAGACAGGGTGATGATCGCGTTGCTATAGATCTCCCCGGAATAGAAAACCCGGAATCGGCACTGGAACTGATTGGTCGTACAGCTGTCCTAAGTTTCCGTCAGGTTTTGGGAGAATCTCCAAGAATTCCGGCTGCCCCCATCCGCAAAAATTATGGTTCAGATGCGGAATTCAAAGCAGCTCAAGCACGTTGGCAGGAAGCCAAAGGCGAGATTGACACTTACATCGAAAAAATGAAAACTACTGTGGGTGAAGATCCCAACGTTGAGTTGCTTATGGGACAGACAGGCACCGCATACCTTATTGGCAAAACATACGTTACGGGAAAAGATCTTGCTAAAGCTGAGACCATTTTTGATCAGTTCGGAAAAGCAGGAGTTTCGATAAAATTCAATGCCGAGGGAGCCAAACTTTTTGAAGCGGCAACAGAAGCAAATATCAACAAGCAGTTGGCCATTGTACTCGATGACGTGGTAATCTCTGCTCCTGTAGTTCAGCAGCGTATTCCAGGTGGAGACGCACAGATCACGGGTAAATTTTCAACTGAAGATGCCAACAAACTGGCGATTATGCTTCGCGCCGGAGCTCTACCCGTCTCAGTCGAAATTTTGGAAAACAGATCTGTAGGACCTACACTTGGTTCAGACTCAATAAATTCAGGCATTAAATCCGGACTCATCGGAGCCGGACTTGTGGTTCTTTTCATGCTCGTATATTATGGCATGCTTGGATTCGCAGCTAATATAGCACTTTGCGTTACCGTTCTGCTCGTATTGGCTGGGCTCATCCTTCTTAAATCAACTCTAACTTTGCCCGGGATCGGCGGAATCGTTCTTACCATAGGCATGGTTGTTGATGGCAACGTTCTTATTTACGAAAGGATGAAAGAGGAATTCCGCTCAGGGAAATCTCTCATGGCAGCACTTGATTCAGGCTTCAAAAAAGCTCTTGTAGTTATTTTGGATGCCAATATCACAACGCTTATTGCAGCAGTCGTACTGTTCTATTTCGGAAGCGGTACTATTAGGGGCTTTGCGGTTACACTTAGCATCGGTGTTATTGCTTCAGTCTTCTGTAATGTCGTTGTTACACGTTCTCTTCTCGGTATTATGTTTTCACACCGTAAGGGAATGACTCTTTAGGAGGAGGCAATAATATGGCTATTTTTGATGCATCAAAACTAAACATTAACTTTATAAAATACAGAAAAATATGGCTGGCAATAAGCCTCGTCGTTATGTTTATTTCTGTAGCCCTACTTTTCACAAAAGGTTTGAATCTCAGCGTTGATTTCACGGGTGGTCTTGTTTTACAGGTGAAATTTGAGAAATCTGTTGAAGTAGCGGAAGTCCGCAAAAGCCTTAGCTCTATAGGGCAAGGACAGGCAACAATACAAGCCTATGACGACAGGGATATACTTATACGTCTACAGGCCCAGGATGAAGAAGTACGTAAGACTGTTTTGGATACACTAAAGAAAGATTTTGGAACATTTTCAATCCTTAAGATAGATAAAATAGGACCGGTGGTAGGGAAAGAACTTAGACAGCAAGCTATAATTTCAATCGTTCTTGCTCTAATTGGAATACTTATCTATATGGCGTTTCGCTTTAAATTCCGCTTTGGAGTTGCAGCTGTATTCGCTCTATTGCACGACTCTCTTATTATGTTGGGTGCATATAGCCTCACGGGAAGAGAAGTTTCCGTCACATTTATTGCTGCAATACTTACAATAGTTGGTTATTCTTTGAACGACACGATAGTCATTTTTGACAGAGTAAGAGAGAACTGGCCTCAGGTGAAGACTATGGGTATAGAGACTCTGGTTAATACTTCCATAAACCAGACCCTTTCCAGAACGATTAACACTTCTGTAACCACTTTGTTGCCTGTATTGGCAATGTTTATTTTTGGTGGAGAAGTAATAAGCAACTTTGCCTTTGCGTTCCTAGTAGGCATAATCGTTGGTACTTATAGTTCAATCTATGTTGCAGTTTCAGCAGTAGTAAGTCTATTTTTACGTTCTTCAAAATCTTAATATATAAAAAACTTAAAGAGGGGCGCAAACGCCCCTCTTTTTTTATACACATCAGCCGTTGAATGTATTATAATTGTAAGGTACACGTGCGATTTTAAGACGCTTTTAAGATTAGGAGGGACAATATGAGAAGTTATATTTTGGCTATTACACTTACAATGTTTCTTTCAGCACTTTTTGCTTATCAAAATATTGAAGAAGTTACCGTACGCTTTTTTATGTTTGAAAAAGCTTTCCCTCAGGGGGTTTGGGAAGTTTTAATCTTCTGTGCCGGCGCTGCTATAATGTGGATCTTTTCAGTGCTATCAATGTTCGAAATGAGAAGCAAATACAAGAAAGAAATAAAACAAAAGGATGAAAAGATAAAAGCTTTTGAAGATGAAAAGAAAGCTATGCTGGAATCTATAGCAAAAGAACATTACTCAACTCATATTGCATCCGACGAAGAAGATGTTTTTGCAACTAGTGAAGTCATACAAACTGATAGCGAAATGGCAGAATAGTTTTGGTAGAACGCTGTTTTGTAGATGATTTAAATATAGTTAGACCATCAACCACAACTGCAGACTTGTCTGTGAAATTGGGATGCAACCTGTTCCAAGCGGCACTGCTTGAAATGAGAGGCATTACAGTAGATTCATCCGTCTCAGAAATAGAGAGCTGGTTAAATCCGAACATGGAAAAATTGCTGGAAACCCTTAATTTAGGGACAGACAGCTCTGAAGCTGTGGCTTTGATGCGGAATCTCTCTAGCAGATCAGAAGTTCTCGTATATGGAGACTATGATGTGGACGGGATTTCGTCTACGGCGATAGCCACGGAAATAGCAATGACCAAAGGTGCAAGTGTAAGATATTATATTCCCCACAGGTTTAGTAAGGGGTACGGGTTGCACACAGACATCGCACAAAACATAGCTAAAAGAAAGTTTGACTTGGTTATAGTTGTTGATTGTGGCTCTAAAGACGTGGAAGCCGTCAAAATAATTAAAGATAGTGGAATTCCAGTCATTATCTTTGACCACCACCTTGTTGAAGGCACTCCTGCACTGCAGGATACGATGGTAAACCCCCAAATATCAGGGGATAGCATGGCGAAAAAATTATGTGCAGCCGCTGTTGTTTGGAGTTGGGCTTGGCAAAATGAGATACTGCCGCCCAAAAAACTCATAAAAATGTTGGATTTAGTAGCTTTGGCCACTATTGCGGACTGTGTATCCATGGCTTCACCTTTAAACAGGAGTTTGGTACAAAAGGGAATTCAAGTGCTTCGAACTGCTCCGCGACAAGGGCTCCATATGCTCATGGAAAAACTAGATATAGTTCCTGCTTTGCTAGTAGAAGAAGATTTATCTATGCGGATAATTCCAAGCTTGAATGCTGCTGGTCGTTTGGACGTAGCTGATACTGCTGTAAAAATACTTTTTTCCGGTGACAATCTAGAGAGTTTTGTTGATAAAATAATTTTCTTAAATCAAAAACGGAGAGCTCTTTCCTCAAAGGTCCTTGCACAGGTTGATGCATCCGAAGAACCGGATTATCATTATGTTTTAACCAATGATGAATGGGTTGTCGGAATACTGAGCAGTGTTGCTAGCAGGGTTTGCCTCAGCAAAAATGCACCAGTAGCACTTGTGGCACCTGTAGGCGAAAATATGCGAGGCACCTTGCGTATGCCGAAAGGCGGAGATGCCGTGGCAATTTTAAAAGAACTTTCTCCGCTTCTAAACACTTGGGGAGGTCATAAGTTAGCAGCCGGCTTCAGCGTTTCTGACTCTAATTGGTCAGAATTGAGAGATAAAATGGAATACCTTCTTTCCAAGGCAGAGACAAATGGAGAGAAGGAAGAAGTTCTGTATTGGGAGCCCTCAGAACTGCCTCTTGATGTTTGGAAAAGGGGGGAAGAAATAGGCCCCTTCGGAATGGATAACCCCGCTCCGAAACTTTACTCTCCTTATAAAGGCATTGCAGAACTCTCTCCCTTAGGTAAGACGGGGAGACATGTAAAAATAGATATAGGAGACTCCACTTTAATTGGGTTTGATGCAGTAAACATGCTTAATGACACGAGTGACTTTGAAGGTTGGGCATATAAACCTAGAATCAATACGTGGCGCAACATGACCAATCTTCAGTTAATATTAGATAAAATAGTTGTTTCATAGAAACATTAACGGCGGTGATAATTAATTGGCAACAGCAAAGAAAACCACACCCACAAACGTACGCTCTGCTCATCTTTCAGGAATAGCTAAACAGCATTCAGAAGGAGTTAGTAAGAATGAACAGCAAGCGTTGATGGAAGGTTATTGGGGACGAATAGCTGAGAACCAGCGTGTCTCTTCCTTGCGTGTTGCCTGGCAAGACCTGTGGACAAAAGCCGGCCGCTATCTTTCAAAAGAAGATATAAAGCATGTAGGAGAAGCCTTTGTCTTTGCATCAGAATCGCACAAAGATCAACGCCGCTATAGTGGCGATCCCTACGTGGTTCACACCGTCAGTGTCGCAGCCATACTCACTGAGATGGAGCTTGATGCTGAGACGATAGTAGCTGCACTGCTTCATGATGTACTAGAAGATACGGAAGTAACCGATGAAGTACTAAAAGAGAGATTCGGCGAAGAAGTTCTCGTGTTGGTAGAAGGGGTAACAAAGCTGGGAAAGCTTTCCTTCCAATCGGCAGAAGAATATCAGTCCGAAAACCTCAGAAAAATGTTTGTCGTTATGGCGAAAGACATAAGAGTAGTTCTGATAAAACTTGCAGACCGCCTCCACAACATGAGAACTATATCTTCTCACAGACGAGAAAAGCAGATTATCATCTCTCGTGAAACCTTAGAGATATACGCTCCCTTAGCGCATCGACTCGGCATATATCAGATTAAACGCGAACTCGAAGATCTTTCTTTCAGAGTTTTGGACCCTGAGATGTATCACGATATCAAAAGACGCGTTCGCAAGAAGCTGCCCGAACGCGAAACTATTGTGAAAGAGGCTATGGACATTCTCACTGATAGAGTTGTCGCGGAGGGCTTGGATGTGGCAATAAAGGGACGTCCAAAGCATTTTTACAGCATATATGAAAAGATGAGAAGAAAAAATCTTGCATTGGAACAGCTTTACGATCTTCTTGCACTAAGAGTAGTGGTTTCAACAATAGCTGAATGTTATCAAACGCTGGGAAT
>JAAYFL010000099.1 GCA_012728235.1 Synergistaceae bacterium | reverse complement strand
GCCATCCTCCAACTTCTTTTTTTCTTCTTTAAATAGTTCATCTGCCCCACCCCAGCCAAACTCCTTAATTATCATTAATGAACCTAATGCAACTCCCGTATATTCAGAAAGGACTCTCCATGCTACAGCCATAATTCCGGCTAAACTCCATGGGACAAATAAAGCAAAAACCGCGGTAGCACCGCCCTCTGCTGCACCACTACTACCTGGCGTGGGCACAAAATAAAGAAGAAAAAGCAACAGCGATTCTGCCAAAATACATTGCATAAACTCAACTTCGGAACCAATAGCTAAAATTAAGCAGGGCATTATGGACATATAAACAAATAGATGCAACACTGCCACAAGAATAGACGCTACAAACCACTTTCTTCCAGTAGAAAAAAAGACACGAATATTTTCACTGTAACAATCTATTTCCCTATTAACTCTTCTAGCAGCTCTTAAAATCCCTGTAGATCTTATTATTCCAATCTTATTAAGTTTTACTATAAGCCAATTGCTCCATTTTTTTATCCAACTAGGACGAACAAAGCTGATAATCAGCAATGCCCCAGCAATTGATATAAATATTAAGACATAAAGCACAAACCACTTCAGAACAATATGTTTGGCAAGAAATTCCGGCTCATGAAATAATGAGAAGGGAAGCACCAAAGCAAGTAAAAAAATAATTTGCAAAGTACGGACTATTGTTATTGCCACGGATTTGCCTACGGGAACACCCTTTTTATAAAGGAGGTACACTTGAAAAGGGCCACCGCCGCTTTGCATTGGAGTGATCGCACTGCCAAAGTAATTAATCATCACTACTGGGAAGGTGTTTCTTATGCTTAATTTTTCCCCTGCAGATCTGGTCAAACAAACAAACTTAAGCGCATCTAAAAACCAAACTACACCAACCAATGCTACAGCTAAAAACAACAAATTGCTATTTGCTTGTTTTAATAAATCAAAAGTAGATGAGTCAATACTAAAAAAAAGTACTCCAATTATTGACACTGCTACAATCAAAATGAATAGGGAAAAACTTTTTTTTACAGTCAATCCTTAACCTCCAAATTAACCTAAGTTGCGGATTATTTCAAAGCTACTAAAGATGCTAATTCTTAAAATTAATCTATGTAAAAAATATACAGTCTGCGAAAATTGAATTAAAAAGCTAGAACTATCTTCCTCCTGAGTGAAAGAAAAACTCCTCCGGAATCAAAGGCAGACCCTCCGACCAAGCAATTGCAGCCGCTCTAGTGCGATTAGAGGCATCTAATTTCTTCAACAAATGAGTTATATGATTTTTGATTGTTTTTTCTGACAATATCATTGTAGAAGCTATTTCTTTATTGTTCTGCCCATGTGCCAACCAGTACAATACTTCACGCTCACGGGGAGTTATATCAGCAAGCAAATCTTCTTCGGGCATTTCTTTTGGAGTTAAGCGCAAATCTTCAATTACTTCTTTACTTATATAGCGCTCTCCTTTTGCTATCAAGCGTATAGCTGTAACAAATTCCTTTATATCAGAGTTATATCTGATAACTCCAAGTGTTTGTATCTCACTTAGAAATCTAAGCAATTCGGAATTTTCATCATGAACAATAAACATAAATTTTGTATTCTTTAACTCACGATAAACTTCGCGAACGACTCGAAACATAGTAATATCAGGCAAAATTTGTCCTATTACCAAGATATCCGGTCTAAGTAACTGTGCCATGCGTATTGCCTCTATACCGCATGAAACATCTGAGACGATGTCAAACTCGCGCTCTTCTTTCAAAATACTTCTAATAGCATCTGTAAAAAGACGGCTCTTATCGGCAAGAATTACACTGTTTTTTCTCATCAGCAACCTCCACTTGTGATAGGATAGACAAAATTAATAAAATTTGCAAGGAGGAACCAGTTCTGAAAGACCTCGAAACCAAATACCCTCTGTCACAGAAAATACTAAGGCTCGTTGGAAAATCTGTTGGTGATTATAACATGATACGTTCGAATGATAACGTAATGATCGGGCTATCAGGAGGGAAAGACAGCCTGGTTTTAACTCTTGCACTCGCTGTTTTAAAAAAGAAAAGCCCTATTAAATTTAATCTTACTGCTTGTCTGATTGATCATTCTGACGGTGCTCTGAATACAGAAAAAATTAAGGACTTCATGAATGAACTGGAGGTTCCGCTCCATATAATTTTGCATCCTACATTCAAAATTATTAAAGACAGAGAAGAACGCTCCCCATGCTCACTCTGTGCAAATCTTAGACGTGGCATCTTAGCCAGTACAGCCAATGAAATCGGGAGCAACGTCATCGCTCTGGGGCATAACAAAGACGACGTCATAGAAACAGTATTGTTAAACTTATTTTATACTGGGCAATTTAAATGCTTTCACCCAAATTTATATATGAGCAGAACTGATGTACGAGCCATACGCCCCCTTATTTATGTAGAAGAAAACAACATAAGCTGTGAAGCAAACCGCCTTAATCTTCCTGTAACGAATATTACTTGTGGTTACAGCGAAACATCAAAACGTAAGTCTGCGAAAAAAATACTATCCTTATTGGAGGACTTTGCTCCTGACATAAAAAGCAACGTAATGCATGCTCTAAAAAACGTTAAAAATTGCGACACATGGATGCATACAGTCTTAAATAATACATCTGCCGAAAGCGACTTAAAATAATAACAATATAACTATATTATTTATATATGTAATGTAATATGCAAGTATGAGATTAGCTATCTAATAAAGTTTGTCATTACTACATCTTCAAACATAACAGGAGGATTAGTCTTTTCTCCGGACAAGTTTTTAAGCATCCAAGCCATATTTTGTCCCAACCTTCTCATTGTTTGCATTCCTTCTAAATCTCTAACCATCTCTTCAGGAGTCGTTCCGTGCATGTCATTCCAATACTGTGAAGAGACAATCGGCATATTATTAATGGTAAAATATTTGTTTAATCGATCAAATGCTGCGACGCTACCAGCACGTCTGCAACTTGAAATAGCAGCCGCCGGTTTATATTGAAACTTATCAGAACCAGCAAAAAACACTCTATCCAAAATGGCGCACAATGCTCCATTTGGACCAGAATAATATACAGGCGAACCTATAATTATTCCGTCTGCTTCCTTAAACAAGTTTATAATCCTATTACAGGGGTCCTCTCTATAGATACAACCTGAGCTGTTTTTGCGACAAAACCACAGGCAGTACAACCGTACACTGGTCCAATTCCTATCCAAAAAATTTCTGTAACAATATTGTTATTATTTAAAACAGACGCCACCTCATTTAAAGCTCTGTTGGTACAGCCTTTTTCATTTGGACTACCATTTAGCAAAGCTACTTTCATGCTTATCCCTCCTACTAAAATAATAGATATTAATAAATAGTTTCTTAAAAGCTATTTAAAGCTATATAACAACATAAACACAGCTGAAATGTTGAATGTGACAACAACATTTTTGAATCCGTTTTTATAACAATTATTAGGAAAAACAATTTAAATTAAAACAAGGCCCAATAAATTTATTTTTGTAATTCAAACTCGCACTGGCTTTAATTTTGACATAGAACATATAAAAGCTCACTTGTAATAAAGTGAGCTTTTATATGTTCTATTTATTTTTTAGAATCCGTTTTTTTTGTTGTGTTTTTCTTTGCGGTGGTTTTCTTGCTTCCTGCTTTTTTAACACTCGTCTTTTTAACTGGTGCCGCTTTCTTTGTTGACTCTTTCACTACTGAGGATGCATTTGCCGGCAGTTCTGATGCTTTTTCCCCCGCTGCAATAGCTTTTTGTGTGGCAGGTTTAGGCTTCTTGGCGGCAGTATTCTTCTTTGCCGGATTTGCTTTTGGTGAGGCTTCTTTCTTTTCGGCTACCTTATCCTCTTTTTTTGCCCTGACCGGTGTTAATAGGTATAGTGGGTAATCTGTATGGCAGACAGGGCAAAGCCCATTCATGTTTATGGACTCATTAACTAAAAGCTGATGTCCTTCCGGGCATAAATATGCTTTTTCCATTACGTATTTTCCCCCTTTAATATTTATGGAGCAACGCTACTCTTTATGATAGTACAATCAGTCTGTGATGTAAAGAATAATTAAGGAGGACCTTTGAATGATAACAAGAAGAATTATTGAAATAGACGAAGAAAAATGTAACGGATGTGGCATCTGTGTCACCGCTTGTCACGAAGGAGCCATAGGCATGGTTGATGGCAAAGCAAAACTTCTCCGAGATGATTATTGCGATGGACTGGGAGATTGTTTGCCCACTTGTCCTACAGGAGCCATTACATTTGTGGAGCGTGAAGCACTACCCTTCGATGAAGAAGCTGTTAAACAAAATATGCAAAATAAACAAACAGGATCAGCTCCTTTTGTATGTCCGGGAACGCAAGCCAGATCTTTGGCACGTACAGATGTCTGTGAGCCAACAGAAACAGACGTTATCGGTGGAAGCCAGTTAGGCCAGTGGCCCGTACAAATCAAGTTGGTTCCTGTAAATGCTCCCTATTTTGATAATGCCAACCTTCTTATTGCTGCAGACTGTACAGCATATGCCTACGCAAATTTTCACAACAAATTTATAAAAAAACATATTACACTTATCGGCTGTCCTAAGCTTGATAGTGGAGATTATAGCGAAAAACTGACTGAAATTATAAAACACAACAACATAAAAAGCGTCACTGTCGTAAGGATGGAAGTTCCTTGCTGTGGCGGAATAGAACAAGCGATTAAGACTGCACTGCTCAACAGCGGAAAGCTCATTCCTTGGCAAATTGTAGTTATTTCAACTGATGGAAAAATTTTAGATTAACATATAAAACAACAGCAATTATTAAGGAATCTATAAAAAGACAAAAATGGGTTCAAAGAGTTTTAGCATTTCTGTATAACTCACTTTGAACCCATTTTCATATTGTTGATAGCTCAAAGATATAGCCTTTTTAAAAAACATTTGCAGACGCATGTTTTAAGTGTTACCCTAATCAGGATGCTATTTAAACCCAAAGAGAGAAAGGCTCAAACAAATTGAAGATATATGAACAAAATAAAATTAATATTCAAAGCATGACTTCTCACCCTATACCAAGTCTCATTATTAATCTTGCCATATCAACCATACTAAGCATGATCGTTGTTGCCGCATACAATACCGCTGACACCTACTTCGTATCTAAATTGGGAACAAGTGCCACTGGTGCTGTCGGCGTAGTGTTCTCTGTTATGGCACTTCTCCAAGCTATAGGCTTTACATTTGGAACCGGTTCCGCAAGTATAATATCCAGAAAACTTGGCGCTCATGACATAAAAACAGCCGAAAGAACTGCTTCTACAGCCTTCTTTCTAGCTTTAATATTTGGCATAATAATTACTATTTTCGGTATTCTTTTTCTTGATGAATTTATGCTTCGAGTCGGTGCCACAAAAACAATTCTTCCCTATGCAAAAGACTATGCAAAATACATACTCTTAGGTGCACCTATAATATGCACTTCTTTTGTAATGAATAATATTTTAAGGGCTGAGGGTAAGGCTACATTAGCCATGTTAGGACTTACTGCGGGGGCCATAATAAATATCGCGTTAGATCCAATATTTATTTTTACATTTAATTTAGGCGTATCAGGAGCTGCAATAGCTACATTAATATCACAATTAATAAGCTTTCTGCTGCTTATATCATTTTTTATAAATAGGAAAAGCAGCATGAAAATTAAACTCAAATATTTATCAAAAAAACCGCGAGAATACCTGGATATTTTACTATTAGGCTCCCCCTCTCTCTTTAGACAAGGGCTTGCCAGTCTTTCAGCGATAGCACTTAATGTGGCCGCTGCCGTTTATGGTGATGCGGCAATCGCAGCCATGTCAATAGTTAGCCGCGTTTTTATGTTTGCTCTATCAATAATAGTTGGCTTGGGACACGGTTTTATGCCGGTAGTGGGATTTAATTACGGAGCTAGAAACTACGATCGTGTGAAAGAGGCGTTTTTGTTCACTGTAAAAGTAGGGCTCATATTTTCTATTGCCATGTCAATCTTAGGATACATCTTTTCTCCGAATATAGTGGCTTTCTTTAGGAAAGAAGATTTAGAAGTAATAGAGATAGGCACACTAGCAATGAGAATGCAGTTTCTTGTTTTAATCCTACAACCGCTTTTTGTTTCGACGAACATGCTTTTACAATCTACAGGATACGCTATCAGAGCCACATTCCTAGCATCCAATCGCCAGGGCTTGTACTTTCTTCCGTTAATCTTTACTCTTCCACATCTATTTGGCCTAAGGGGTATTGCACTAACCCAGCCGCTTGCTGACATTTCATCATTTATTACTGCTATTCCCTTTCTGTACTGTTTTTGGAAAACGTTAAAAAAATAATGGACAAGATACTAATAAGACCCCGTCATTTGACGGGGTCTTATTAGTATCTATAATTTTTATAATATTAATCATCCAAATAACTATCAAAATAGCCCTGTATATACACGATGGGTGTTCCTTTATCTCCCGATCCTGAAGTCAGGTCGCACAACGACCCTAATAAGTCTGTTATCCGTCTGGGAGTAGTTCCCAATGCATATTGACTGAACTTCTTTAAGTCCGCTTTTGACTCAATTGCTTCTCTCACTGCGACAGAAGGATCTATATCCTTAGCATTGTCTGCAACGTACTTAAATTTTATTTCTTTCGGCACTCCCAGTAGTCCATCCGTAAAACCCGGAGAAACGACCGGATCGGCCAATTCCCAAATGCCGCAAACAGGATCCTTAAATGCTCCGTCACCATAGACAAGCACTTCTACTTTTTTCCCCGTACGCTTTTTAATATCATCCTGTAATTCCCTTACAAAGACGTCGCTGTCCTGTGGCAAAAGCTTTACTGATGTATCGTTCATGTAATTTGAACCAAGCAGACCATACATTTTATTATATCCGGCACCCGCTCTAACAGGGGTACTGCAAATCTCATCTAAAGAAATCACGTTTGCACCCGCATTTTCGAGTATCTCTTTATGCAGTTTTCTAGCATGGATACTTGCGACTATCACCGTATTGGAATAATCAAGAGCCGAAAGCGGGTTATTGGTAAAATATATTGATACTTTTTCTGGATTAATCGACTTATAAAGATCCACATAGTTCACTCCGGTGAACGAATGTTTATACTCACCAAAAACTTCGTAATATTCCTTTTCATCAAAGGTCTCATTTTTAAGTTTCTTTTCATTTAAATAAAAATTCATGGGGTCAATGATTTCGTTGCCCACCTCATCCGACGGATAAGACAGGAATAAATGCACACGACCCTTAACTCCGTTAACGATACCCTGTAACGGGATAAGGAATCTATTTCTGCTCATTATGGGGAATACGATGGAGACATCTCCATCGGGGACTTTGTTTCTAATATCTTCAGAAATATCGTCAATAGAAACAAAGTTTCCCTGTGCTCTTGCAAGAAGAGATTCTGTAACTCCTATGACATCTCTATCTCTGATGACAAAGGGATCTCTTTCACTTTTTGAAGCGGCAATTATGTTATCTGAAATTACTTTTACTAAATTTTCACATTTAGTTACTATCGGCAGTCTAATACCTCTAGAAACTGCTCCTACATAACGCATATTGTCTTTCCTCCCGAGTAGGGTTAAATAATATTTTTAAAACAACTATGTATTCTACCACTTAAAACATAGAATAATATAAAAAATATTTTTATAAATCTATATCTTTTACAGCTAAGCATTCTACCACTATAAACACTCTGTATGGCACAAAGTTTATCTAAAAAACGAAAATAGCAGCATCGCACCAATAATAATTATTATAATTATTGACAGATACTCCAAAGCAATGCTTGCGAGTTCTAGTCCTTTAATATGTTTTTTTTCAATACAAAGCTGCAACCCCTCTCTACCCCTTATTGTGATAACACTGACTAGGCTTATAAGGGCAAATACCCCAAGCATTAAACCACTTATTGCAAATAAACCCACTAATGGCATTCCTGCGGCAAATGAAAAGGTCATAATAAAAATAACCGCAGGACATGGCACCAATCCCGTTAAAAATCCAAAAACGAGCGGATTCGAATGAGAGGTGTTTTCTTGGGAACAGCTATGTTTTTTAAAACAAAACAGCTTCTTCCACAGCAATACGAAAGCAACTAAGATGAGAGCTGCCCCACTGATTGCTTTAAAATAAAGTTGGATTTGCGACTCAAAGATAGGAGCAACACTACTAATTACCATAGCAAATAGATAAGATAGAATTACCGAATTTAATACATGTGTAAGTGCGAGAGAAACTGCCATAAGGAAACCATCATAATATCCATGTTTTTCTGTTAAAAAATACGCAGTAACAACTGTTTTACCATGTCCCGGTCCCGCGGCGTGCAAAAAACCGTATATAAACGCAACCAACCAAAAAACAAACAGGCTACATAAAGACAAATCGTTTTTTATCGTGCCCATAGTAACCTTAAGTTTATCTTCAACCCATTCAATTAAATTCAAAAACCACAATAAAATGTTGCTTCCTTCACGTAAGAAGTAAATAGTTAAAATAAAAAGGATTAAAAATAGCACTATCTTTTTTTTATTTATTTTGTTCATCGACATTAAGTTCGCCTCGTTAAATATTTAAGTTATGTAATTTTGTACGGCTTTTATGAAATCACCTGTCACAAGAACACTTAATTTATTTTAATTTAACGACAGATGCAACTAGCTTGTAAAACAACAAAAATAAATATAGCATATACATATATAATTCTCTCTTTATTTTCTCTTTTATTATAGCATTGTAGACTTATTTGATATTACGTTTTACTCTAAAAACTTTTTGTACAAAACAAAGTATTAATCACCGTCATTTAACTGTCAATCCATATTAAAAGCTAATAAAACATCCCTTTCAGCCTTACTTATATCATACAATGCATTTTAAAGTAAACGCTTGCAATCATTCTACTCCCTTAATTAAATAAGCTTGTAGTGATTAATATTTTAAATATATAGTGTGCAAATCAAATATCCCAAAGAATGTCAATAAAAAATACATTTTCGTTTGACAAAACATAGTGTTTATTTTAGTATTCCGGTGTGTGCGTTAAATTTCTTGGCAATACTGTATTATCAATGAATTATTTTAAAAAATAAAAACGACCTAATGTTTTTTTTGCAATGTATAATTTATTACCTATTTATAACTTGTTGAGGGGGAATGAAGGTGAAATCTTCAACCAATAAAAAAATGAAAAATCTTAAGCATCTATTATTCTGCGCAATTCTCTTTTTAGCGTCAACAAACTCGCTATCATATGCAGACGAAGTATCAATAAATGATACTTTGTTAAAAGCCATCTCTACTAACCCAGAAATTCAGGCTAAGTGGCACTCTTTCTTGGCTGCAGAAAAAGAAGTTGTTGCAGCAAAAGGCGGGTTTCTTCCTAGATTGGATTTAACTGCCGGTATTGGACGGGAAAACTTGGATGGCAAGGGATATGAAGGACGAGATTATCTATATTATACAAGAGACGGTGTTTCACTTTCTCTTACGCAAATGATTTTTGATGGAGGCTACACATCCAGTAAAGTTAAGAGATTCAATCAAGCACAACAAATGCGCTACTTTGATCTTGTCTCTTCCATGGAGCAAATAGCACTTTCCGCGATTAGAAGTCACGAAGACATTCAAAGATATAGAACTCTTGTAGAAATGGCAAAAAGAAACGTAGAAAGACACCAAGAAATAAGAGGTAAAGTCGAAAAAAGAGCACAAGCCGGTGCAGACAGCCAAGTTAACTTGCAAACTGCTCAGGGGAGGCTTGCATTGGCTCTTGTAAACTTAATGACGGAAGAATCTAATCTACATGACAGTGACACTCAATATGTAAGAATTGTTGGAGAATCTCCGGCTAACAGTTTAGAAAAAACAGTTATAAATATCAATTTACCAGAAGACATTGACAGTGCCATGGAACAGATTTACGTTGATAATCCACAGATTTCATCATATGAAAGCAGAATTAAATCAATGAACTACGCTGTAAATGAGCAGAAATCAAAAATGTCTCCAAGGCTTGACCTCAGAGGAAGCACAAATTTTGACAACAAAGTTGATGGAGTTGAGGGGCGCAAAGATAAAGCATTAGTAGAACTCCTCTTTAGATATAACTTGTATAACGGAGGCTCAGACAAGGCCAGCATAGAAAGTTTCGAAGAACTCGTTAAAGAATCTCAAGAGTT
This sequence comes from Synergistaceae bacterium, assembly GCA_012728235.1. Lineage (NCBI taxonomy): Bacteria > Thermotogati > Synergistota > Synergistia > Synergistales > Synergistaceae > Synergistaceae bacterium. The sequence goes on along the minus strand of JAAYFL010000099.1, from coordinate 4,687 downwards.
AAAAAGCAAGGCAGAGCGTGAAGTAAAACAGATTGCACTTGTTTCTTATAATGATATTAAAACTCTATCAAAACAGCTTGAGAGCCTTGACCAGCACAGACGATTCGCGGACCAAACCAGAATCGTTTATGAAAAACAGTTTGAAGCGGGCAGAAGAACTCTCTTAGACCTTCTTGACTCTGAAAACGAATATTTCCAAGCAAACAGAGCTTACGCAAATGCACAAGCCAATCTCCTTATAGCAAAAGCGCGCTATCTCGTCGCTTCTGGACGTTTACTTAGATATTTCGATGTTTTTGGAGATAAACTCCCTTCTGCACAGGAAATCAGAGAAGAAATAGCGAAAGACAAGAAGGATAAGGAGATATAAAAACACTTATGAGGGATGGCACAGCCACGGAAACTCATAAAGAGAACGGGTCTGCCACCAATAATAAGCAAAAAGCTGTAATGGTGGACGTGATGCGCGGTGGACCACTAGCTGCGTCGCTTTCTGTCCTGCTAAATTACCATGGTATACATAGCTCTATTGATACACTGCTTGCAGGCTTACCTTTGGACAATGACCAGTTAACGCCCTCTCTTTTCGGCAGAGCTGCTGAAAAGGCGGGATTAGTTGTTCGTATTGTCCGCACTCCATTGAACAAACTCAATCACATCCTCTTTCCTGCAGTCTTAATACTGACAGAAAATAAGTCTTGTGTAGTCTTTTCTATTGATAAAGAAAAAGGCACCGCTCAACTTTCATTCCCCGAAATGGGCATGGAGAAAACCGAGTTAGAGCTGACCGAACTGCTAAAGAATTATGTGGGTTATACAATATATGCAAGACCCTTATTTAAATATGATGACAGAGCCGTACGCACGAAAAAACTTGAAAGAGAACACTGGTTCTGGAGCGTTATCTCTGAACACAAATACTTATATCGCGACATTATCGTAGCGTCTATATTAAGCAACTTCATAGCTTTCGCCATGCCTCTCTTCGTTATGAACGTTTACAACAGAGTGGTTCCCAATAAAGCTGTGGAATCTTTATGGGTAATGGCTATCGGAGTCTTCGTTATGATTACTGCAGACTTCATTATTCATATGGCAAGAGGACATCTCGTCGACCTGGCAGCAGTAAAAACAAATGTTAAGCTTTCCGGTGAAATGATGGAGCATGTTCTCGATATGAGAAATGAGGAAAGATCCCCCTCCGTCGGCTCATTTGCAAGTAGCATACAGGGTTTCGAAGCAGTACGTTCATTCATATCTTCTGCCACTGTATTAGCCTATGTAGACTTGCCAATTGCAATTTTATTCTTTGTTGTTATCGCATTAATATCTTGGACATTAGCTGTTCCTCTTATAGTAGCGGCCATACTGATACTTCTCCACGCCGTCTTAGTTCAAGGACGCATGAGAGATTTATCAGAAACCACAAATAGAGCTAACTCTCTTAAAAATGCAACTTTAATAGAAAGCCTTGTAGCTATGGAAACGGTAAAATCTCTCGGCGCTGAAGGACACATTCAATCCAGATGGGAAAAAACTGTCGCATTTTTAGAAAACACGAATATTAAATTAAGGCTGTTATCCTCTTCAGTGGTCAACTCTGTTCAATGGATACAAACAACAGCATCCATCGCCACCATGGTCGTAGGTGTCTATTTGATAATAAATAACAAAATAAGCATGGGGAGTTTAATCGCCACCTATATGCTCTCTTCAAGAGCAATAGCCCCCATAGGAAGAGTCGCAGCATTATTGATGCAATATCATTCGGCATCAAGATCGCTATTCGCTTTGAATGACATTATGGCAAAAGAGACTGAACGCCCTCAGGATGCTGTATTTATCAGTGCGCCTGATATAAAAGGAGCTATTCAATTTAACAACGTTTCCTTTACATATCCCGGACAAGAAAATCCCGCTCTTACAGAGGTTTCATTCAAAATTAATGAGGGCGAAAAGGTTGCTTTGCTTGGTCCTATCGGATCCGGCAAATCAACAATAAATAAACTCGTCTTAGGCCTTTTTAAACCACAGCAAGGAAGCATTTTTGTTGATGGCAAAGACATCAGACAGTTTGACCCCTCTGAGTTAAGAAGAAATATCGGAGTTGTTCCCCAAGATGTCATGCTCTTTTATGGAAATCTCAAGGACAACTTAATATTCGGGAATCCTTCTGTGACGGATAGAGATATATTAATCGCGTCAAAAATAAGCGGCGTAGATTTGTTTGTAAGCAGTCATCCTAAAGGCTTTGACATGCCAATTGGAGAAAGAGGTAGTTTCCTATCCAGTGGACAAAGACAGGCTGTTGCCATTGCAAGAGCCATAATCAAAAATCCGCCTATTTTAATCCTCGATGAACCTACAGCCTCTATGGACAACGCTATAGAAGAGCATATAAAAAATAACCTTATGTCATTAACCAGAAACAAGACCATTATACTTACGACACACAGGTCCCCTCTTCTTAGCTTAGTGGATAGAATCCTTGTGTTGGACAAGGGAAGAATATTAGCAGACGGCCCCAAAGATAAAATCTTAACTGCCTTACAAGAAGGCACGATAAGGAGGCCCGCATAATGGTCGCCCCTTTAAATGAAAAGAAATTTGAAAGAACCGGGCGTATAATCTCAGCTGTAGAAAAAGCAGGAGAAAAAATCACTGCCGGTTTATTCAATAAAGTCTTTTCTAACAATGAAGACAACTCCCATGACTGGGAAATTGACGCGGAAATGGCGTTGGAGGAACAAAAACCAATAAACAGTAAGATTATTATCTACTGTTTATTCGCATCTCTTATGCTTCTTTTTGTGTGGGCTGCATTCTCTTCTCTTGACGATGTTGTAAGAGGAATGGGAAAAGTCAAACCTACTTCCGGCACACAAGTAATTCAGTCTGTCGATGGAGGCGTGGTTAAGGAAATATATGTGAAGGAATCAGACAGTGTAGAAAAAGATGCATTAATAGTAAAAATAGACTCAACTCGTTTCACTTCATCATTTGGAGAGCGTAAAGCACAAGTAATGGCACTTACAGCAAAGGCTGCCAGACTTGAAGCTCTTACCAAAGGACACGGCTTTCAAGCTCCTCAGGATGTAGTTGAAGCAGCTCCCAACATAGTGGAACATGAAAAAAGTTTATATCAAACAAGCATGGATGAACTTAACTCAACCATTTCTGTAGGAAGAGACAGAGTGGCTCAGAGACGTCAGGAACTCATTGAATCAATATCGAGACTGGGACAACTCTCTACTGCTTACGAACTTGCTCAAGATGAATTAAAAGCCACAAAATCTCTCTTGGAGTCTGGTGCCGTTTCACCTCTCGAAGTAACGAGACTTGAAAAAGAGGTCGCCAGAGCCAGAGGAGATAGAGACCAAGCAAAAGCTCAGATAGCTAGAGTAAAATCCTCTATATATGAAGCAGAAGGACAGATACGCGAAGTCAGCTTGAGATATAAAAATAGTTGGAGAAATGAGCTTTCTGCCACATTAGCCAATTTAGAAAGCTTAACCGAAGGCAACAAAGCCCTCGAGGACAGGGTTTCACAATCAGAAGTACGCTCTCCATCCAAAGGTATTGTCAAACGTCTTTTTGTAAATACCGTAGGAGCGGTGGTAATGCCCGGAGGCGCAATAGCGGAAGTAGTCTCTGAAGAAGACGAGCTTGTTGTAGAAGCTAAGCTATCCCCCACCGACAGAGCTTTTGTAAAACCGGGACAAAACGTTGTTGTAAAATTTACAGCTTATGAGTACGCAATTTATGGAGGACTTGATGGCGTTGTCGAATACATAAGTCCGGACACGATTGTGGATGAGAGAGGAAACACATTTTATACAGTAAGAGTCAAAACCACAAAAACAACTCTAGGAGACAACAGACCAATAATTCCAGGAATGATTGCTCAAGTAGACGTTATAACAGGGAGAAAAACAGTGCTTTCATACATACTAAAACCTCTCTTTAGAGCTAAGGAAAAAGCATTAAGAGAACACTGATATCATATATTATTTTGAAGAATAAACTTCTTTGCTGCATGGAGGTAATGAAATGAAAAACAATATTTTTATAGTCATAAAAGTAACAGGAGAGTCATTTAGACTAACGTCAAATAAACTGGTAATTCCAATAAAAGTTGGAGATACTATATCAGAAGGGGAAATTATAGTTGTAAAAGATGGAAGCGTTTCGTTGCAAGATACTTCTGGTGCACCTATAGAAATTCCTCAAAATACAGCTCTAATGTTGCATGAAGATGGAGTTTTTGCCGAAACTCCGGAGTCTGTCTCTCTTCTAGCAGCAGATCTATCAACAGCAGCTCTCTCCTCACCACTTTCTCCTGAAGAGGAACTTGCTCCTGAATTGGATCAAGATGACACAGGCAAAGAAGTTATAAAAGATGGACACACACATGTGCGTTTGGAGAGAATAAATTTTGACTATGCTTCCGAATATGACACAGGCAGAGATGCCAACGAGATAAATGTTTTTGAAACACGTGCAACAAGAAATCCACGCATCAACTTTAAATATGAGCATCCTGGAAATGATGAGGAAACACTTCGTGTCGATATAGATGACCCATATTCAAGAGACGGATGGACAAACGAAACAAGTGGTTGGTTCAATCGTGCACCCGAAGTAAGCGACCTTTCTGTCATAACGGACGAAGATATCCCTTTAACTC
>JAAYFL010000098.1 GCA_012728235.1 Synergistaceae bacterium | reverse complement strand
TTATTAATTTGAAACGAGCGGCAAGTCGAATAATCCTAATTTGGCTATTGTTTCCATATCCTTGTCGCCACGCCCCGAAAGGTTAACGAGCAATGTTTTGTCAGGACCGAAATCGGGTGCGATTCTTATCGCTCCTGCAAGGGCATGTGCACTTTCAAGAGCAGGAATGATTCCCTCTGTTCTGCAAAGTAATTTAAAAGCCTCGAGCGCTTCTTTGTCGCTTGCGCAAATATATTCCGCTCTTCCGCTATCTTTCAAAGCCGCATGAACCGGTCCAACTGAAGGGTAGTCAAGCCCGGCAGCAATGGAATAGACCAAAGCTGCATCTCCTTTTTCATCTGTAAGAACATAACTCTTAAAACCATGAAGTACACCTGGTTTCCCCATGGTCAATGTGGCTGAATGTTCTCCATATGAAAATCCTCTTCCGGAGGGCTCTACTCCTATTAGCCGGACATCCTCATCTTCAAGAAATGCTCCGAAAGCCCCAATTGCGTTGCTTCCACCCCCAACGCAGGCTATAACTGCATCTGGAAGAGAGCCGGTTCTTTCAAGCATTTGTTCTCTCGCTTCTTCTCCAATAATTCTCTGAAAATCTTGTACCATCGTTGGATAAGGATGCGGCCCTACTGCTGACCCAAGGAGATAATACAGAGACAAGTCGTTGCAAAATGCGTTGAGTGCTGCATCCACGGCTTCTTTTAGCGTGCCCTGTCCGTCAGAAACTGGAACGACCGTTGCTCCCAATGCTCTCATCCTAAGAACGTTGGGTGCCTGTCGTTCTATGTCGACTGCCCCCATGTAGATATCGCATTTCATGCCCATAAGAGCAGCAACTGTGGCAGTGGCAACGCCGTGCATTCCCGCTCCGGTCTCTGCAATAATCTTTTTCTTCCCCATTCTTTTTGCAAGAAGAGCCTGCCCTATGCAGTTGTTTATTTTATGGGCTCCTGTGTGGTTGAGGTCCTCTCTCTTTAAAAAGATTCTGGCTCCTCCCGCACTTTTGGTGAGATTTTTGCACTCTGTAAGTGCTGAAGGGCGTCCCACATAATTCTTTAGAAGGGTAAGGTATTCTTTCCTAAATGAACTGTCAGTAAGGCATTTTTCGTACTCTTTCGCTACTTCATCTAGCACTGGTTTCAGTGCATCCGGAACATAGATGCCTCCATATTCATTGAACATCCCTTTAACAGGGAACCCTGCTGAACTTTTTAATTTCTCTTTCATTTTAACTCCTCCTCTAATCTGATGTAGCCTGTCTGTTCTTTCTTTTCTAAGCTATGTATCTTTTTATATAAAAAAGAGGACTGAAAGAAATATTCTCTCAGTCCTCCTGTATTGGCACAGCACAATACGGGTGGACGTTAGTTAAGCCACCAGCAGTTGTTTGTATTGATTGTAAGGCAGACGCTTGATTTCATAAAATCGCTCCAAACGGTTGTTATTGTGTGAAATGCTATCACTGTTATACAGAAATTGCAATAGGCAATGTTAAACATTAAAAAATGTTATTAAAACGTAAGAACTTATAAAAAGTGAAGATAAAAAAGGCATTCAGAACGTCATGTTCTGAATGCCTTCGTATTTCTGGAGCCGGCGAGAGGACTCGGACCTCCGACCTGCTGATTACAAGTCAGCTGCTCTACCAACTGAGCTACACCGGCAAAAAAACGATATTTTTATCATAAGTAACGTAAAGCATTTTACTTTAATTTAGATTTAAGTCAAGCCTTGAATGGAAGTGTCATGCTTCCAGCAGGATACTCTCGCCTTAAATTAAATCAAGTTCCTCCTGAGTAATAAGCGGAATATTATTTTTAGAGAGAACTTTTGCAGCTTTTTCTGTATCAGCATCACTGACATGAAAGATTAAGTATGCTCCGATCTTCTTTTTTGCGATGAAAGCATATGCATACTCTAAATTGACGCCGTCTTTTCTCATAATTTCTAAGATTTCATATAGCCCACCCGGTTCATCACGAACCGCTACAGCAAGTACTGGGGTGATAGAGGCCACATAGCCGGCATTTTTGAGCCTTGTCATTGTTTCTTCCGGGTTATTTACAATCATTCTTACTATTCCGAAATCTTCCGCTTCAGCGATAGAAAGAGTTCTCATATCAATGTTGTGCTCACTTAATAATTTCGTTAAATCTGCAAGCTGTCCAGGGTTATTTTCGAGGAACACAGAAATTTGTTTTACTGTTTTTGGCATAATACTTCCTCCTTTTCTCCTTAATATAGATTGCGTTTGTCTATCACACTCACCGCTTTTCCCTCACTGCGAACGATACTCTTATGTGCAACAAGGTGAACTCTGGCAAAAATGCCAAGAACTGCTCTTAAGTCGTTAACAAGAACCTTCTCTGCAGCGGAGATTTCTCCGATAGTGTCGGAGAATTTTTCTGGTGTCATCTCAACATTGATATCTAAGACGTCACTGTTATTGATACGAGAGACGATAATTTGATAATTAGCTTCGTATCCATTTTTAAGAAGTACAGCCTCAATTTGTGACGGGAATACGTTTACTCCTTTGACTATGAGCATGTCATCGCTGCGGCCAAGCGGTTTGCCCATTCTTTTCATGGTTCTTCCACATGAACATTTCTTGCTGTTCAGTATACAAATGTCGCGAGTACGATAACGAAGAAGCGGGAAAGCTTCTTTTGTTATGCTAGAGAAAACCAATTCTCCCTTTTCTCCATCAGGCAAAACCTCTCCCGTTTCCGGGTTGATTATTTCTGCGATGAAATGATCTTCGTTTATATGCATTCCGTTTTGTTCGCAACATTCGAAAGCAACGCCTGGCCCAGAAAGCTCCGTAAGTCCATATATATCATAAGCCTTTATGCCAAGTTTTTCTTCGATATCACGGCGCATTTCGTCTGTCCATGCCTCTGCGCCGAAAATCCCAATTTTAAGCTTGAGGAGATCTTTTAGCCCTTTTTCGGTAATAGTTTCCGCAAGGTACGCTGCATAAGAAGGTGTGCAGCAAAGAACAGTGGAGCCGAGATCCTCCATAAATTGAAGCTGTCTTTCAGTGTTTCCTGAAGAGACAGGTAAAGTCAGAGAGCCTACTTTGTGAGATCCTCCATGTAATCCTAACCCACCTGTGAAAAGACCGTACCCGTATGAGACGTGCACCACGTCATCCCTGGTCGCTCCCGCGGCTGTTATTGCTCTAGCACAACAGTCGTCCCAAAGGTCAAGATCGTTCTGAGTGTAAAAAGCTATAACTCTTTTCCCTGTGGTGCCACTTGTGGATTGTATTCTTATACAGTCGCGAATTGGGGTTGACATGAGTCCATATGGATATGATTTTCTCAAATCTTCCTTTTCAAGAAACGGAAGCTTATGAAGATCGTCAACAGATTTTATGTCGTTACATGTGACTCCCTTTTCATCCATCAGTTTTTTGTAGTAAGGAGAATTTTCGTAAACACGTTTAACTGTTTTAACAAGCCGCTCGCTCTGCCACTTTTTAATTTGTTCGCGAGGGGCACACTCAATCTCTTTTTGGTAGTATCTTTCCATTTAAAATCAATTCCTTTCAGAAAATTTTTACTAAATCACGTTTAACGTGAGAAGAATTAAGAAGTACTTTTTACTAAAATAATACAGTACTAAATCGATTTCTGGTTAATTGTATGCTAAATAAAAGAATCTGTGTGATTTTTGTGTTTCTAAAAAAATCATAGCAAAAATATCTTACCATTTTTATATCCTCCCATATTAACGAAATTTAATATTTACATATAAAAAAAGCAGGGTTCCCATGACGGGACCCTGCTTCAACGGAAAATACGCAACGATGGCTGACTAGTTATTTACAATCAAGAGCCACTGGCGCGAATCCGTGAAGAGGATCCGCGTCAATAAAGGAGAATTGTGCGATAGCCGCATAATATGAGTAGCTGTTGTTATGTTTCATATCCCAATATCTCCTCTCTTTAATAATTTATGCTTTCAAATTTATCTGCTTTGAGGGATTGTATTCCTCTTCTTATAAGATGTCAAGAAAATAAAGGCTGCTGTTTAATTTGAATGTTAAAAAGAGTAGGGGCTTGCCGTTGGCGTGCACCCTACTCTTTTTATTGCTCAGAGATCGTACGAAACTGGCTATCTTACTCTATTTCAATCTCAATATCTGTGCTCTTTTTTTCTTCTTTTGGAACGTTAATTCTCAAAACACCGTCAATTAGTTTGGCTTTAATATCCGCAGTTGATACATCTGTCAAATTAATAGCTCTGCTCATTGATACACAACGTCTTTCGCGATGGATGTAGTTCTTTTCTTTATCCTCCGCATCTTCATCTTTTGTAACAGTAATGGTAAGCTGTCCGTCGTTGAGCGAAAGGCCTATCTCTTCTTTTTTAATTCCCGGGAGTTCCGCCTCAATTAAGTACTCATTGCCGTTATCCTGAATATCGACTTTAAATGTGTCGAAGGCCAAGCTTCGTCTTGTTGGCCAGTCTGTCGCAAAAAAGTCGTCGAGGACATTGTAAAAGTCCCTGAATCCGGACCCGGCAGATAGACCTCTGCCTCTCCTGTTAAAAGGTACTAATCCAACCATGTCTAACAACTCCTTTATAGTTTGTATTTGCTCTACTTTTATGAGCAAATAGAGACTAACATATTTAACTTTCTTTGTCAAGCTCTATATGGTTAATGATAATCAGCAAATAGATTATGATTATCATTTAAAATTGACTAATAGAAAATATGTGGTAAAATCGCCACATAGTGAGGGGTAATATATGGTAAATAAAAACTTGTTGTTTGACAGAAAAATAGAAATACTGAAGGGGCTGGCTCATCCGGTTCGTTTCTCTATCGTACAAGCCTTGTCTGAGGGAGAAATGTGTGTCCATAATATAGGAAATTTATTTTCTTGCGATAGAACTACGATAAGCAAGCATTTAGCGTTTATGAAAAAGTTGGGCATACTCTCTTCAAGAAAAGACGGATTGAAAGTTTATTATAGTCTGCGGGTTCACTGTCTTCCTAATATGCTTTCCTGCATACAAAAGATTGCGGAAGGAGAGAATCCGGAAATATTTTTAGAAAAATAAAAAATGTTATAAATAATAATTTTAGAAAAGGAGAAAGTTAACATGAAAATTCAGATATTGGGAACAGGCTGTGCCACTTGTGAAGAGCTTGACCAGCTTGTTGTTCAGGCAGCAAGGGATCTAAAAATCGGAAATCCAGTAGAGAAAGTTACAGACGTTGCAGAGATAGCATCATTTGGGGTTCTTTCATTGCCTAGTCTTGCCATTGATGGGGAAGTTGTCCTGTCCGGGGTTGTTCCCACATATGAAAAAATAAAAGAGCTTCTCATATCCGCTTTAATAAAAGAAGAAGCAGATGCGGATCAAGGTGGATGTTCCAGCTGTTTCGGCTGAAGCTTCTAATTTTTTCCGACGTGATCGGAAATAAAATAATAAGCGTGGATTCCTCGCAATTGCGAGGAATTTTTAAATTTTAAGAAACATAACAACAAATTAACTGTTACACCCTTATTTAAACGCACTATCGCCTTTCTTAAACCGCAAAATATATATTTGGATGTATTGTTTTGGATTCTTATATTTTTTATGGTATTACTATAGTTCTGCTTATATTTTCTTTTACAAAAGACAGAGAGAAAAGTATGGCAGCACTGAAAAAAGGATGGAGATCTTTTGAAAACATCCTGCCAGAATTTCTTGTTGTTTTATTGCTAATAGGTGTCATGCTGGCTGTTAGCAGCCCACAGATGATTTCAAATATATTGGGCAAAGAATCAGGATGGATAGGAGTCTTATTGGCTTCCCTAGTCGGATCGGTAACTCTTATTCCCAGTTTTGTTGCTTTTCCAACAGCGCTACTACTTCTGGAAGCTGGCGCCGGTTACATGCAAATAGGAGCTTTGATTTCAACATTAATGATGGTTGGACTTGTGACCATGCCTATTGAAATAAAATATTTTGGCAAGAGAATGACAATTTTGAGAAATGTTTTTGCATTTATTTTCTCTTTCTTTGTGGCATTTGCTATAGGAAAGGTCGTGGGTTAATTGAAAAATACAATTAAAAGATACAGGGCTTTTATTGTTGTTTTATTATCTATATTTTTGCTTACAGCCTTTAACAGGACCTTAGGCACCAAAGCTCTCTCAATTTCTCTTAAATCTTTTGTGGATATGCTTTTTATCATTCCTCCAATATTTGTTTTACTTGGACTGCTTGATGTTTGGGTTCCAAGAGATAGGATGATTAAATATATGGGAGAAGATTCCGGCTTAAAGGGAATATTGCTTGCATTTTTCATAGGATCTGCGGCAGCTGGGCCCCTTTATGCCGCTTTTCCTGTAAGTGCTGTTTTTATGCAAAAAGGAGTTAGTTTTAGAAATATAATAATCTTCATCGGGGCATGGTCTACTACAAAAATCCCGATGGTTCTTTTTGAAATAGAATCTTTGGGGGCAACCTTTGCTCTTGTTCGACTTCTTGTTGATATCCCAGGAATAATAATAATAGCAATGCTTCTATCAAAGCTTGTCAAGGAAAATGAAATAAAAGACATGTACGAAAACGCACATAAAATGAGCAGTTAAAATT